>JAQUDY010000041.1 GCA_028685445.1 Bacilli bacterium | reverse complement strand
CATTATCAACGCCACCATGACCAGGATCTATTATAAAAATTTTGCCAATTAAAGGATAAGTTAGATTGTTAGCATCAACTTTAAAAATTGTTAATATGATAAAAATAAATAAAAATGTGATAAATATAATTCTTTTCATATTAAAACATATTCTAAATATTTAAAAAAATCTAAAAATAAATATTATTTGTTTTTTAAGTCATTAATTTTTTCGTATAATTCTTTTCTACCATTTAAGATATTTGACATAGGTTGTTCTGTGATATAAGATATCAAACATTCTGCTAATAATTTAGAACAATCTACTCTTTCAAACCATGGTTTTGAGATAGCTAAATCAGGAGCATCTGTAAAATTTGTACAATAAACTTTTGTTAATAATCCTTCTTCATAAGCTTTATCAAATTCTTTTAAACCTTCAGTAAATAATGCGAAAGTTGCCATAACCCATATTTTTTTAGGATTTTTTATTTTTAATTTTTTTAATATTTCTAAAATGCTACCGCCGCTGGAAATCATGTCGTCTATTATCAAATATTCTCCTTCTGATATTTCTTTTCCTAAATATGCGTGTTCTGCGATTGGATTTTTACCATTTTCATCCACTTTAGAATAATCTCTTCTTTTATAAAACATTCCAATATCACAGCCAAGCATGCCTGAATAAAATCTTGTTCTTCCCATCGCACCTTCATCTGGTGAAATCACAATTAGATTATCATAATTAATTTTTTCTTCTTTAACAAAATAAGACAACATCGGATCAGTTGGAATTATATTATCAAAAGCTGTTAATGGTATCGCTTGTCTTACTTCAACATTATGAGCATCAAAAGTAGTGATACCTTTTACATTCATTTTTTCTAATTCTTGAAGTGCTAGAGCGCAGTCAAGTGATTCTCTGCCTGTTCTTTTATGTTGTCTTCCAGCATATAAAATTGTTTGAATAATCGAGATATCCATAGCATTTCCACATGCAGCTGATATAACTCTTTTTAAGTCTGAAAAATGTTCATCAGGCATTTTCGTTTGCATTTTGCCATATGCTTTATATTTAATACTATGGTTACAAACATCTGTTACAATAAAAAAACGTTTTCCTCTTACAGAATCTATTAATTTTGCTTTTCCTTCACCATTACCAAATCTGGTTAATTCTGCATTAATAAAATTCTTTTCTGAAAAATCGTTTTCTTTTATTAGTCTTTTTTTTACTAATTCTCCTAGTTCAGCAACTGTATCCATAAATAATATACGAACATTTTCTCTATGCTCTTTTTTAACAACCATTTTATTTACCTCTTTTTCCATTTTAATTATACGTCATTTTTAAATATTTTCAAGAAATTATACTTTTATTATCTTAGACTTTTTTAAATCTCTATTCTTTAAAACTTTTATATTTTCTAAATTTAATAATTCAATTTTATTATTTAGACCGCCTCCAAAGCCTGTTAATGTATTATTACTGCCAATAACTCTATGACACGGTACTATAATTAAAAGCTTGTTAGCTCCTACAGCATTTGCTACGGCTCTTACTCCTTTAGGATTCCCTATTTTGGTTGCTAAATTTAAATATGAAATAGTTGTTCCATAACTAATATTAATTAACTCATTCCAAACCGTTTTCTGAAATTCACTTCCAGTTAATTTAATAGGTAAATTGAATGTTCTTCTTTCTTTATTTAAATATTCTTTAATTTGTTTTTCTGTCTCTAAACATATCTTATTAGGCTTTTCCATACTTTTTTGTAAGACTATATTTATTTCTAATAGTTCTTGATCGCTACAAATAATTTCAAGTATTCCTAATTTTGTATTCATAAATAAATTGGACATAAGTTCTCCTATATATCTTTTTCTCTTTTTGATAAATTCTTGTTTTTATTTATCACTTCATAGCTATCAGTTATTGTAATAAAAGCATCAGGATCTATTAATAAGATTCCTTCTTTTAACGAGTAATAACCTTTAGTATCCATTACTGTCATTAATATTTTGGCTTTATTTTTACTATATCCACCTTTAATGTTAAACTCAGTTAAATCATGAGCAAGCTCATTTATAATATAATCTTTTACTTCTTGTTCTTTAGTTGTAATAATATAAAATGTTTTACTAGTGCTAATTCCTACTTTGGTTTTAGTAGTCATGTATCTAATGATTGCTATTACTAATAATGAATAAATCATTTGCTCAAACCCTAAAATAATAAATGTAGAGATTAAAACAATCCCCTCCATAATATATGAATAAATATTATTTCGATAGTTAGTTGCACTATTAGCAATATCTTGAATTATATCAAATCCACCTACGTTTTTTCCTTCTTTATAAATCATACTATATCCCAGTCCTGTTATAAAACTTCCAACAATAACCGCCATTATTTTTTCGAATCCATCAAGAAGAATAAATGAGTTAAGATAATTTTCAACAAAAATAAATATTGGGATTAGAAGGCTTGGCCAAACGTATTCCTTAGATTTATAACCGCCTAACATTATTAAACTAATAATTATTAGTGATAAATTTGTTATTATTAGAAATGTTGCTGGGTCATAACTAGTTTGAAAGTTTATAAGAGCTGCTATCCCATATATTCCGTTTGGAACTATATCATATGGTAGAAAAAATATATTAAAAGCTAGCGCTATTAATAATGAACCTAGAATTATTTTTAAAGTTTTTTTCATATTTACCTCTTTATTCTTAAAAATTCTTCCATAAACGGAAGTATATCTCCATTTAATACTGCTTCTGTGTTTGAAGTTTCATAACCTGTTCTTAAATCTTTAATTAATTTATACGGCTCCAAAGTATAACTTCGTATTTGACTTCCAAAATTTATGTTTTGATTTCCTTTTAAATTGTTTTTTTCTGTTTCATGTTGTTCTTCTTTTAATTGTTCTAATTTACTAATCAAAATTTTCATAGCAGTTTCTTTATTTTTAATTTGACTTCTTTCGTTTTGACAAGTTACAACAATACCTGATGGTAGATGAGTTAATCTAACAGCAGAATCGGTTGTATTAACTCCTTGCCCACCTTTTCCACTACTTCTGTAAACATCTACTCTAACATCTTCATTTTTAATATTAATATTAGATATGTTATTAATCTCAGGTATGACAGAGATTGCGGCAAAAGAAGTGTGTCTTCTACCCCCTGAATCAAATGGACTAATTCTAACAAGCCTATGAACCCCTTGTTCTCCTTTAAAATATCCATAAGCATATTTTCCAATTATTTTTATAATAGCACTTTTAATTCCTGCTTCATCACCAGCTTGAATGTTAATAACTTCAATGTTATAACCATTTTTATTACAAAATTGTTCATACATTCTTAATAAAATACTTGCCCAGTCACAAGCTTCTGTTCCACCAGCTCCAGGATGAATTTCTAAATAGCAACCACTGGAGTCATATTTTCCATTTAATAATGTTTCTATCTCAATTTCATCAATCATTTTGTTAACGTTTTTTAAATTGTTTTCTATTTCATTAACTATATCAATTTCTTCACTTAATAAAAGTAATTCATGATATTCATTTAATTCTTGTTGTATTTGATTATAGTTTTCTATGATTTTTTTTAGGTTTATTAACTCAAAATTTATATTATTTGCTAAAACCGGATTATTCCATATATTCTCTTTATTTAATTTGTTTTCTAATTCGTGTATCTTTTTTAACTTTTCTTCTAAGTCAAAGAGACCTCCCAATAGTTTGTAATTTTTCAACAGAGGTTTTTATTTTCTTTAATATCTCTTCGTTTTGCACTATTATACACCTCTATTTTATTATATCAAAGAAAAAAAGAAAAGAGAATTTATTTTGTTTTAATTATCTTTTCTTCTATTTTTTAGTAATCTGCTATTAAGTAGTTTGACTATGTTATTTACCACAGCATTGTTTATATTTTTTTCCACTACCGCATGGACAAGAATCATTTCTACCTATTTTAGTGCTTTTTTTGGGCGTCATTTTTAGTGTTTCTTTCCCATCATTTGTTTTTATGGATTCTTTTTTCTGTGGTTTTATATTTTGATTAATTTCTACTTTCATTAAGAAGTTTGTGATATTTGAATCAATAGTATCTAACATTTGTTCAAATATTTCATAACCTTCCATAGCATAGGCTTGTAAAGGATTTGTTTGAGCATAACCTCTTAATCCAATTCCTTCTCTTAAGTGTTCCATTGAACTAATATGATTTACCCATGCCTCATCTATTACTCTTAGCGCAATAAATTTTTCAAAATCATTACTAATTTCTTGGGGGATATCTTTTAACTTTGTTTCATAATCATCAATTACTTTTTCATAAATATGATTTATTAAATCATCCTCTTTTAACTTTTCAATATTACTAAGACTTAATTTATTTTGTTTTAAAATATTATTATTAAAATAATCTGTTATGTTCTTATAGTCTTGATTCGATAGCTCACCTGATTGAGATATATGATTATCAATATAATTAGCAACAAAATCATTGAAAGTTAAGTATGAAGTTTCTTTAGTATCGATAACATCTAAAATATAATTACGTTTTTCATATATTATTTTTCTTTGCTCGCTAACTATATTATCATAATCTAGTAAGTTTTTACGCATATCATAGTTGTTACCTTCTACTTTTTTTTGCGCACTTTCAATGCTTTTAGAGAACATCTTTGAGCGAAGCGGTTGTGTTTCATCATAACCAACACTTTGAATCATCGCTTTTACTCTATCTGTACCAAATCTTCTCATTAGTTCATCTTCAAAAGATATGAAAAATTGTGAATATCCTGGATCTCCTTGACGACCAGCACGTCCTCGTAACTGATTATCAATACGACGAGATTCATGTCTTTCTGTTCCAATTACACAAAGACCGCCTAAATCTTTAACACCTTCTCCTAATTTAATATCCGTCCCTCGACCAGCCATATTAGTTGCTATTGTTATTGAATATTTTTGTCCGGCTTTTTCTATGATTTCTGCTTCACGAGCGTGGTTTTTAGCATTTAAAACTTCATGTTTTAGTTTTGCTTTAGTTAATAATTTAGATAGATGCTCATTAGATTCTACAGAAATTGTACCAACTAAAATTGGTTGCCCAGTTTCGTTTATTTCTTTTATAAAAGAAACAATTGCATTATATTTCCCCTTTTCAGTAGCGAACATTAAATCTGCCATATCTTCTCTAACGCATGGTTTATTTGTTGGTATTTCGATAACGTACATATTATATATATCTCTGAATTCTTCTTCTTCAGTTTTTGCTGTTCCAGTCATTCCTGATAGCTTGTTATACATTCTAAATAAATTTTGAAAGGTTATTGTAGCCATTGTTTTTGTTTCTTCATTAATTTTTACACCTTCTTTAGCTTCAATCGCTTGGTGCAAACCTTCACTAAATTGTCTTCCTTGCATTAAACGACCAGTGAATTGGTCTACTATAACAATTGCCCCTTCATCATCAACTACATAATCTACATCTATTTTCATGCCGTAATTTGCTTTTAAAGCTTGATTAATATGATGAACTAATGCTGTATTATCAGCATCATATAAGTTCTTTAATTTAAAGTGAGTCTCTAATTTTCTACTTCCGGTTTCAGTCAACATAACTGTTTTTGTTTTTTCGTCTATCTTAAAATCATCTTCTACTTTTAATTTCTTAACTGCTCTATCTGAATCAGCATATAAATTAGCAGAATTCATTTTACCGCCAGAGATAATTAAAGGAGTTCTAGCCTCATCTATTAACACCGAGTCAACTTCATCTATTATCACATAATTTAACGGCCTTAAAACACGGTCTTCTTTACGAACAACCATATTATCTCTTAAATAATCAAAGCCTATTTCATTGTTAGTAGAATAAGTAATATCACAGTTGTACACTTTTTGTTTTTCGGCTGGAGTTAGTTCTCTTAAGTTAACTCCAACTGTAAGCCCTAAAAAGTCATATATTGGTCCCATCCATTCAGCATTACGAGCAGTTAAGTATTCATTTACTGTCACAACGTGAACACCTTTTCCTGCTAGTGCATTTAAATATGCTGGCAAAACTGTAGTGATAGTTTTACCTTCTCCAGTTTTCATCTCCGCAATATTTCCATAATGGATAGCCATTCCGCCTATAAGCTGAACTCTATACGGTTTTTCTCCAATTTGTCTATATGCAACTTCTCTAGCCGTAGCAAAAGCTTCTACTAAAATATCTTCTAAGGTTTCTCCTTTTGCTAATCTTTCTTTAAAAATTGCTGTATTACCAGCTAATTCTTCATCACTTTTTTTAGAATATTCTTCTTCTAGTTCTTCTATTTTATTTGCAATTTTATTGAATCTTCTTAATTCTTTATATTCTGTATCAACAAGTTTTTTTAAAAAACTCATGACTCTCACCTCGCTAAAATATATTATATCATAGAATTTCAATAGCTAAAAGATTTAAATAAACTGGATAGATGTTCATATTATTTTAATAAATATTTATTAAAATAAAAAAGGGTTATCCCCTTTAATTTGTATTAATAATTCCGTATTGCCCATCTTTTCTTCTATAGATTACTGAAAAACAATCTTCATCAATATTATCAAATATGAAAAAATCATGATTTAATAGTTCCATTTGCAAAATAGCTTCCTCTTCATCCATTGGTTTAGATTCGATTCTTTTTCTTCTAATAATTTTATTTTTATTTTCTTTTACATCTTCATCTAAATCAAAAATGAAATCAATTATTTTTGGATCTTTTTTATATTTATCATTTAGTCTAGTTTTATGTTTTCTAAATTGGTTTTCTAATTTATCTACAACTAAATCAATAGCAGCATATAAATCTGAGTGTGATTCTTCTGCTCTTAATGTAAACTTTTGAATAGGGACAGTTACTTCAATAATTTGCATATTACTTTTGATACGAATAATTACTTTAACTTCAATTTTTTCTGGTGACTCAAAGTATTTATTTAACTTACTAACCTTTTCTTCAATATAGGATTTAATCGCAGGGGTTAATTTTACTTTATCTCCATGAATTTCTATTTTCATTATATCATCTCCTATAAAAATTATAGCATAGCAAAAAGAAAAAAACTACAAAATTGTAGTCATCTGCACTGCTGATACATCTACTGCTTGTAAGCCTTTTACTGTCTCGATTAAATTAAAATCAACCAGCTCACCTTCTTTAAGAGTTTTATAACCTTCTTTAACAATCGCTGAGTAATGAACAAAAATATCTTCTAAGTCTTCATATTCTATGAAGCCATATCCTTTTTCATTATTAAACCATTTTACTTTACCTCTCATGCAAAACACCATCCCTTCTTCTAAAATTTGTACAGCATGAACGACATCACAAAACATATATGTTGATTATGTTTAAATAGGTTATATTATGTGATGCTGAAAGTATAACAATAAAATTTTAAAAAATGTGTCAAAAAAGGTCTAAAAGGTTCAGTTATAGCCTTAAAACATATAGTTGCTTTCTTATAGTGAGAATATATTTGTTTTAGGGATAAAAAACAAGATTTTAAACACTTACTTTTATTATACTTTTATTTTATGATATTCTTTTATTATAAAGGTGATAGTAGTGAAAAAAATAATTATAACTTATTTTATGAACCTAATCTGCAAACAAAATAAATATAATGAAATCAAACTTCAAGAAATAAAATATGGCTTAGAAGCCATATACCTAAATGTTAGTAAATTTATTGTTTTTTTTACCATTAATGCTTTTTTTGGTATTTTCAAAGAGAGTTTACTTTTTCTATTATTTTATGTTCCTCTTAGGAGTTTTAGTTTTGGTTTTCATGCTAAAAAAAGCATTACTTGTTGGATTTTATCAGCAATAGCTTTTATTGGTTTTCCATATTTAGCAACTTTAATTTCTTTTAGTATGATAACTAAAATATTAGTGATTATTTATTCTATATTTATATTTTATATTTATAGCCCTGCAGATACTCCTAATAGACCAATAATAGATAAAAAGTATAGATTAAAAATAAAAACAAATACAATGATCTTTGTAATTATTTATTCCTTTTTATTGTTTCTTGCAATAGACTTTGCTAGTTTAATAGCCTTAGCTCTAATTTATCAAAGTTTAATGATTTCACCATATTTTTATAAATTATTCAATTTACGCTATAACAATTATTTATATTATGGTTTAAATTAATAATATATTTAAACATAAGTGAAAGGAGTTGAACTTTGTGATTGATTTTATTGCTAATATAGGCAACGCTGCAGGAAATTCAGTAGCATCTTGGATCTGGATTACAGAAGAACCAGAATGCCCGCAATCATTAATAAAATAAGGTTTTGCCTTATTTTTTAATTACTACTTCTATCTTAAATAAGTCTAAAATAAAAGACTTTTTAACCGTGATATCTTTATCAAGTTTTTCTATATAATAAAGTCCTAATCCACTTTTTCTTTTTTTAGTACTATAAAATTTATCGCCTATTTTATTTAAGTCTACTTTATTATTAAATGAATTTAATAACACTATTTCGATTTGGTTTTTTTTATTTACGATATTTAGATACATTGATTTATTTTTTGTATTCATACTTGCTTCTATTGCATTATCTAGCAAAATACTGACTATTTCACAAAAGTTTATATATTTTTTTTTGTTTATTTTTTGATACTTA
>JAQUDY010000040.1 GCA_028685445.1 Bacilli bacterium | reverse complement strand
TTTTATTAAAAGGCAAGAATTACAGTTGGTGTCATCCCCTTATGCTCATTAAAATAATTGACAAGAAAGGAGTTGATTTCATGAGTAATTATAATATTAGAACAACACTAAGAATACCAAAAGATTTAAAAGAAAGAGTAAAACTATTAGCAAGAAAAAATCATATTAGTATGAATGAACAATTTATAGAAATGTTAGAATCTGCTTATATGCAGTATATAGTAATTATAAATAATAAAATTGAAAGGAATGATGAACATGAAAAAAATTACATTACGAATAGATGATGATCTATATAATAAATTAAAAGTTAAAACAGAAAGAAAAAAAATATCTATTAATTCTTATTTAATAGATATAATTACTAATGATGTATTTGATTGCAAAAATAACGTCCCAATACAAATTTATAATATCAGAGAAGAAATTAAAAAGTTATCAACATATAGTCAATACCAATATGATTTGTTAAGACAGTTATTTGCTAATTTTCATTTTAAACAAAATGAAAATATTTTTAATGATGATGTATTAAGAAAAGCAGAAGGGCATAATGATTATGATTTCTACAACTAGTCCTAAAGTAATTGTTAAAACTAAGTTTCAAATGCCTAGTAAGAATAAATATATAGTTAAAGATATTAATAAGATGATTGAGTATTTTTCTAATCCAGAAAAACAAGCATTAAATATGTTTGATTATTATAATGGTAATATCAAAGGTAAAAGATTTAATTTAGTCCTAGAAGATGGTCACTATGCTAATTATAAAGATATTAGAGAAATGAAACAAAACTACTTAAAATATATTAAGAAAGGCAATCTATGGAAAGGTATAATATCTTTTAATAATGATTATATAAATCAAAATATTAAATTAGAAGATTTAGAACAAAAAGTAGTCAAAGAAGTACTACCTAGATTCTTTAAAGAATGTGGTTTTAAAAATATGAATAATTTAGCTTATTCCGTAGCACTTCACACTGATACAGATAACTTACATTTCCATTTTTGTTTTATTGAAAAGAAACCTAATTATATTACTAAAAACAATAAATTATCATATCGTATCAAGGGTAAGCTTAGTAAACGAGAATTGGATTATTTAAAAGATCAAGTGGTATTATCTGTTGAAAGAGGAAATATTTATAAAGATAAATTAATTCAAGTCAGTAAAGATATTGATGAACTTAAAACATACTTTAATCCTAAAGAACAAAATTTCCTATTAAAAAGAAAAGATCTATTACTTGAAGATAAAATATATCGTTTAGGCGAATTGGTTGAAAACTATAGAAATAACGATCAAGATAAATTTAAATATAATTGTATTAAAAATAAAGAAATTAAGAAGTTAGTTAATGGCATAAAAGATTATTTATTTAAAGATAATTCATCACCTTTATACAAATCAAAACTTAGATTTAATTTAGATATTAAAAGTTTAAATGATTTATATAATTCAATAAAAGAACAGAATCATTTATCAAATTATGAAACTAAAAATATATTAGTTGAGAATAAAAAAATGTATTTAGATAATTATGTTTGTAATGCTATACTAAATCATGCTAACTACATTAATAGATATAGCATTAAAGACAAGATTAATGATGATGATGTAATTTTATCTGTGGTAAGCAAAATAACTCGCAAACTGCCTAAAAAGGCTAAAATGGATAGGCTTAAACAAATGTTTAACACTAATAATAGGTATCCAATAAAAAAAGAATGTGAACAAGCTATTAAGAACACATTCTTTGAATCACAAAAAGCAATTGATAAATTTCATGAATTATTTATTAATGATGAATACAACTATGTTGATTACAAAGGAATACACCATACTAAGAAAAAAGAAACTGATTATGAATTATAATATCAGAAATCAAGTACTTCTTTTGTAATTGTATCAACCCAGACAGGATATTGATATTCAATAGTTGCGCCAATAATTTCAAAGTCATATTTTTCTTTATTTTCTTCACACCATGCCTTTAATGCTAAATCCTTTGAATCTGTTTCATCCAAATTTGAAGTGAATCCATTTTTAGTATCCAAGATATATAACTTATTTGTTTTGGTTTTTACAATAAAATCTGGATAGAACAACCTAAACTTATTCAAATTATCATCAAAGTATTCAATTGAAAATTCATTTTGGCCACTATTTTTTTGTTTATGCCACCACAAAACTTTTTCATTATCTTCTAAATACATGATAAATTTTTCTTCGTTTTCTTTACCACGATATTCAATAAAATTATAAAAATATTCATAAACATTCTTCTTTATAGCTATATCAATATTTAAATCATTATTGTGCACTGAAGAAACTAAATTATATTCTTCACCAAAACTAACTTGCTTGTCCGGTATTGGAATATTGTGAATCTTTCTTTCTTGTTTGTCATTATCACCATCATTTACAACATTTCTAAAACTCATTAAACTTTTATGAATTACCTTTTTTAATTCGCTAGTTTCACTTAATAATTCATTAACAATTATTGGATAATAATCTTTTTTCAATAAATTTAGTCTTGTTTCAAACCACACATTCAATGCTGATTTAAGTGGCGACCAAGATCTAGCACAATTATATTTTGCTTCTTCTTTTGTTTGCAATTGTAGTTCTTTAAAACATAATAAATTATATGTTTTTTCTATGTCATTATTTGATAGTGAATAATTAATTTCATTGCATTTCTCTTTTAATATTTTAGTGAAATTATCATAACTTTCTATTGATGCATTAACAATTATAGTGTTATCAATACTACGTTTATCTAAATTTATCTTATCTTTAGCTAAATTATAATTTTTACTAAAATCTAACATTATATCTTTTGTTGAAAAATATTTATCAAAAACACTAATCAAATGTTCTTGCCATGAGTTTTCTGGGGCAAGTGTATTATATTTTGTTCTAACGTGATCTACCGAATTTAGTGTTACTGGCTCAATACAGTCTTTAATTTTAGTGAAATATATTGGAAGTTTATTTGAAGATGATCCAGGTTGCGATTCCATAATATTATTCTTGTTGTAATTAGTAAAAATGTACGCTTTGTTTAATGATATATTCTGATAAAAGTGAGCGTTGGGCATTCTTTTTATTCTTCCGATAACTTGTGTTTGAAATGTAGGGCTATTAATTTCACGATACATTACTAAAATTTGAGCTCTTGGACAATCCCAGCCAGTTGCTGGTGCTAATTTAAATAATAAATAATCTATGTCACTATGATGATCTTTAATAACTCTTAACTTTTCTTCTTCTCTCTGATGATCTAACCAAACAGCAATTTTATCTCTTGAAATTCCATGCTTTTGTTGTAAATAATTTATGACAAAATCTTTTTTATTTTCTTCCGACGACTGACTGTTCATATCACTTGGTAGTTGTATCATAACAAGCGGATTTATTTCCTCACCATCTTGTTTATATGCTTCTTTTAATTCCGTATGCTTTTCTATAGCCAATTCAAGTAAAATTTCATCAATATTCACATTTTGGCCCTTAAACTTTTTGATATCATCTTCATTTTGAATTATTATTTCATTTTTTATTAATCCACTTTTAATTACATCTTCTTCTTTTACAAATACATAGCCCTTTTCCATATTTTGAATTTCTTCAACGTTTGGAACAGCTCTAGGAGTAGCTGTTACCCTTATAACTATTCTCGGATTTATAAGATTTATAACTTCACTTGCTAACTCAGTATCTGTTTGAATATGGGCTTCATCTATAATTAAAATCAGTTCTCTTTCCTTTAATGTTTTTTTAATTAATTCATCAAAAACTCCAATATTATCTTGAGTTCCTTCATTATCTCTCCTGAGTTTTCTGCTTTCACTATTTGAAGCTTTTATTTTATCCCAATTAATAAATAATATCGTGTTTTTAGAAATCACATCCATCTCAGGTATGTCTGTGTAATATTTTAAAGGAATATCTATACCATCATTAAAATAATCATATAATTTATTCATAGATTGTAGACAGGAATCTTCGCTAAAAGATATCCATAAATAGGCCTTATCTTCATTAAATTGAAAATTAGTATCTATTGTTTTTAAAAATTCTGCCATCATTACCGTTTTGCCAGCACCAGTAGGAGCCTTAAATGTTAATTCTAATTTACAATTATTGGTTTTCCATAAGTCAATGAATGTTTCACTTAATGAATCAACCGCTTTGATTTGAAAGTCAAACAAATTCATACTAATCCTCCTTTACCTTTTTATTAACTTCTTTATATATAGAAATTAATGGTTCTGGTATATCTTGTATCGTTATATTTTCGCCTAAATGCTTATATTGATTTTTATTTATCTTTCCATAAGAGAAGATATACAGAGAAACATTGTAATTTTTTATCTTATTAATCAATTCATCAAATTTTGACAAATTTTCTTTTAAATATATTCCTAAATATTTGTTATTTGTACTTTTATATATTTGATAGAAGTCATTACTCTCAACAAAAACATTCATATCTTCTTTAAATGCTATCAAATCTCCAATTTTATTTGTTAAACGTACCCTTTCATCATCTGATATGTGATTAATGTTATCAATATCAATTAAATCAGCGCAAAAATACTTTAAATTACCACCTAATCCAGGTTCTTTACTTTCAACATTTTTAACTCCATTAATACTTAAAGTATTATTATTCACTTTTTTCTCTATTTCATCGTATGAACCTTGATTATCAGCAATTACTTTACTAACTTCTTGTATTAATTTCTCTGATTTATTAATTATTGAAGAATAATTTAACTTTTTTTTATATAAGTTAACAACATCCTTGCCAGTAAAATCATAACCTTCGATTATTTTTTTTATTCGTGGGTAAGTTATTGAAGAACATATACCATTTTCATCTTGAAACTTAATCCATTTTTTATCATTATTTTTTTTATAAGTTTGAAATTCGCCTTTAGATAAATTATACCTATCTCTAAATCTATTTTCATTTTTTTTGCCAACCTCATTATTAGTGCATAAAATAAAAGTTCTATTGCCTCCATCGTCATTATTTAGTTCAAGAACAGCTTGCCCAGTAGTGCCTGAACCGGCAAAAAAATCTAAAATAACGGCATCGTCATCACAATTGGACATAACAATTAAATCCTTAATTAATTCAACTGGTTTTGCGTAATCAAAAATTGACATTGAAGTTTTGAATATTTTCTTTAATGCTTCACCACCTTTTGCATTTAAATACTTATCCTTAAACATAGTAGTGAATTGTTTTATTTTTTCGGAATCGTCTCTTATTTTTTCATAAACTATATAAGTTCCATTATCTCTAGGTTCAAAAATAACGTCCCCATCAGCAACTTTTTGAAACATTTTCTTTTTTCCCAGTCTCCATCGTCCTTCACTTCCATCATTTCTTATTGGAAACACATCTTCTCCATTAGGCCCTGGTATAGGAAACCACATCGTCGGTGAGTCCTCTCTTCTCGAAGCAACTCCCCATTTATTTAATTCTCTTCCTTTCGTGTATAGTCCCTTTTCATCCGATAATTCTAATGTTATTCCCTCTTGAACATATCCAGTAAATTCCTTTTTTGTATTATAATCTTTGGTATAAACTAAAACGTAGTCATGTGACACCTTTGCGTAATTAGATTTACTTCCTCCTTTTATAGATTCTCTACAAATTTGGCCTATAAAATTTTCTTCACCAAACACTTTATCACATAATAATTTTAAATTTGCTGCCTCATGGTCATCAATACTAATAAACAAAACACCAGAA
Organism: Bacilli bacterium; assembly: GCA_028685445.1. Taxonomy (GTDB): domain Bacteria; phylum Bacillota_I; class Bacilli_A; order RF39; family UBA660; genus DUUS01. The sequence continues at coordinate 2,910 of JAQUDY010000040.1, read as the reverse complement.
CTTCTTAAAAGATCTTTTGATAATATAAGTCTCTTTTCCATCATGTTTAGCCATTTGCTATGTCTATATCCATCTGTGATATCAACATATGAGTCATTATATTTCCACTCATCATCTTTACCAGTATTATATGGAGGATCAATATAGATAATATCTATTTTTTCATTGTGTGTATATCTTAATACTGATAGTGAATGAAAATTATCTCCCTCAATTATAGCATTACTTAATATACCATCTTTAAATATTTCTTTCGCCTTACTTTCAACTAATATGGGAATTTTTTTTGAGCAATTATCCACTACATCTTCCGGATATTTCTCTTTATCCCATACCAAGCCTAGTTTTTTATTCTTCAATTTTTTTTCTGCATCGTCTAAAAAAGCCATTAATTCATTTTTTGAGTAATTTTCATAATTTCTAGCCATATATTAAAACCTCCATTACCTTTTTACAATTTCATTTAAAGATTTTCCGTCTTTATTTTTCCACTCACTGTAACCATTTGAATTTCTTCCAAGTATTATTACACCTGCCATAGATGGTGATGAACATAAATGGTCATTAATAAATACCCCTTCAACAACATCTGATGAACTTCTTTCTTTAATACAATAATTTAATAATGATTTTGAAATACTGTCAGATATTCCTTCCTTGATTCTTGACTCTTTCAATATGACAAAACCCTCATTTGTTAACATCCCTTTAGCATATTGAACTCCGTTATTGTTTATATAAAGAATATTTTCATTGTTGTTTAATTCTTCTTTAGTTATTTTACTATCAAATAACCTATATCCGAATATTGAAGTAATTAATCTAACCTTTTCAATAAATTTATTTGCTCTTATTACGTCAGCACTACCCAATGAAGATTTTGTTGGATTTTTATCGTTTTGCACAATAAATCTCTTTGTATCTTTTGCTAGATGAAATAATTCATGTTCAATATATTTTATATGAGCTTTATTTAATGAATTGTTTTCACTCATAAATACAATACACTCATTCCAAAAGTCTTTTTTTTGATTATGTTGTTGCAATCTATTATAAATATCCTCGGCTTCTCCAATGTAAGCTATATCATCAGAAGTATCTTCATCTTTTCCAAAAAGGATGTATACACCAGTATTGTTAACACATTTTAGTTTAGATAATTCCTTTAATCTATTTCTGGGTATTTTATAACTGATACCAAACCACTCATCAACATTACATTCAATAATTCCCGTGGGATTACCATCATTTAAAATTAATGTTATAACACTTTCATTCATTTTGTTCACCCGCTCTGCTACTTTCATAACTATCTAGCAAAAATAAACTTAAACTACCCGCTAGATTGACTATAAACATTGAATACTTATTATCAACCAAAGTTTGTTCTTCACCCTCACCGTGAGCATCACTTATTTTATTTCTGATGCTACCAATCCCTTGAACGACACTAAAGCATCCACCAGTTATTTGCTTCATAATTTGTTCTGTTTGTTGATTAGGTGCTAAATGTAAATTATTTGCAACAAGACCATATAAAACTGGCATATCCGATTTATCATCATATTCAATAGATAAATCATCAAGTATATATTTGCATACTGTTTCTAGTAAAGTCCTTGATACTGTGATTGCTCCTTTTGGATCACTACTTCTTCGTTCTAAAGCCTTATTCCATGCTGAAATAATATAATCTCTCCCATAAGAGGCTATGCCACTGGTCAGATTGTCATCTGCCATTAAGTGATTATTAGACTCTGCAAACATAACTAAGTTTTCAAATTCTTCTTTTAAATATAATCTTCTTTCTTGATAATGTGAAAATTTCGATTTTATTTTTGTCCAAAATTCACCCAAATTTCTACAAGTAGCTAAATCTCTAGGTAGATATGGTTTATAGACCGGATTGTTAATTATCTCGTTCCTATACTTCTCATAATCTTCTGTAGGAAATTGATCATTTGCCGCAACTGCTTGCATTGCATATTTTAAATATTCTATTTTATCTAAATCACTCATTCAAAAACCTCCTACTTATTTTTCTTTATACTTCATCGCAGCGCTTAATAAGCCTTCATTTATTTTCTTTAATTCTCCTATTATTTCTTCATTAGACATTTCGCCTAATTGAATATTGCTTATTAAAGATCCTATTTCATTTCTTTGACTTCTAACGATTTCTTTATTTTTAAAGTGTGAATCTAAAATATCAAGTTTATCTTTTTCCAACTGATGAATTTTACTTCTTATATCATCATCAGTATCAAAGTCTTTATCACCAAATGTGTTAATAAGAATATTAATGTCATTATACCCTGCTAACTTAAATAATTTGTATTTATCAATATCTAATGCATTAGCTATTTTAGTAAGCATTAAAACATTGGGTTGTTTTCTTTTACCTTTTTCTACCCTTGATAATACAGATCTATCAACCCCTGATAATCTTGATAAATCACTTAATGATAAATTTTTGCTCTCACGAGTTTGTAAAATATAATCGCCTAAGGTTATATTTTTTGCCATAAGTGACACCTCACATTTTCCTTTTCTATAAATAATTTTATCACATTTTGGGACCATGTGCAACTATATTTTTATTTTATATTGACAATGGTCGCAAAATGTATTATATTATAGTTAATTGAGACCGTCGGTCGCAATTGTGATCTTTGAAAATTAAATAGAGTCATATATTGTGAGCGCCGTAATTATTGACTCGTTAAATAAGGCAAGGTACTCTAAGCTTCGACTGGCCATGGAAAATTACGATAGTTCTTATATATGAGAATAACTATGAAGTTTATTGAGGGTAAAATACCAATGTCGATGCTGAATGATTTTATAATCAGAAAAAGTGATATTTTAATTTATCTTAATATAGTTAGTCTTTCACGAAATAAAGGATAC
>JAQUDY010000039.1 GCA_028685445.1 Bacilli bacterium | reverse complement strand
GATAATAGTTTTACTATTAATATTAGCATATATATCTTTTATCATCTCTGATAAAAGCATGTCAAAATTATCTCTAATAAATACTTTTTTAATCATATTAATACTTCTGGTGCAAATTCTTGCACCTTATCCATTAATTCGTTATATTGCTCATCTAACTTATCAATATCTTTTTCAAGTATTTTTATATCTTTTTGAGCTTCGTCTAATTCACTTAGTGCATCACATAAAGGACAAGTATTTCCTATGTAAATAATTTGTTGATGTCCTGTTGAACATTCTTCCATATTATCTATACGCATAATGAATATATATCACCTTTAGTATATGACACTGTTTTTGTACTTTCTAATAAAGATACTCTTTTTCTTTGTAAAAGTTCTTGCGCTTTTACATCTGAATAATCATTTGACAATTTTAAATATTTAAAATTTAATTGATTAATTTCAAATTTTAATTTAGTGTTATCTTCTTCTAATTTAAGGATTTTATGAGTACTTTCTGCTAGTCTTTTTTGAGTATCTTTAACAATATCTGCATTTTCAGATATTAATGCAAATAACTCTCTTGCAGATATATTTACTTTTTCATCTAAATCAATCTCGTTTTTAACAAGTTTATCAATAAATTCTGGAGTTGTCATAATATATCCTTCTTTTTTATTAATTAAATTATATTCTAATTTTACTTAAGAATACATAAATTTTATTCTTTCTGTATCTTTTCTCTTAATTTCTTTGTTTCAATATCTAACTTCATTAACATATTTTTTATAAGTATTATCAATAGTTATGTTATTTTCAATTATTTTTGTAGCAAAATACTTTAAATCATCATTTTGCTTTTGATTTATGCCTACTGACATACTTATTGCAAAAATACAAAATAATATTCCTAACACACCACTGTTATCTTTTGAACAAATAAAATTACAACCTATTAATAATAAAAACAATGTTATTATAAATTTAAAAATATAAACATCCTTTACTCCTTATAAAAATAATTCTGGATTAGAATTTCTTTCTCTTATCCATTTAAAAAATTGTTCTTCATAAATGCATGAATTAAATTGCTTATAATAAAGACATTCATCCCTATATCTTTTATCACAAGTATCTTCTTCAGGGCAAGAACATAAAATAATGTCATTGTTAACATCTATATCCCATATATTTTTCTTTATAAGATCTAGAATAAATAAATTTTCTTGTTCTTTATCATTCATTAATGGTACTTTGTCTTTTATATTCTATATCGGCATCTTCTTTACTAATTTTAATACAAGATGTACTTTTAAACATAGTATTCATCCATTTTTTAATATCTTTAATATTCTTAAATGAGTTTTCATTTTGAATAGGTACAAGATATGAATTTTCTTGACTCATCAAATCATTCCAATTATCTAGCCAAATAGCTCTACCAGCTTCTTCATTTTTACTAATAGTTACTAAATAAGTAACATCTTTTGTTCTACATAAAGCTATTTGTTCAATTGTTTCTGAGCCCATAGCAAAGCAGCCGGTACTTAATGCTAATATAACAAGTAATTTTAATACATTTTTCATCTATCTCTCCTTGAATAATAAATTGCTAAAATAACCCAAGCTGAATTACCACTTACTATAAATAAACCTCCAAAGAATTATAACCATTGCCCTAATAAAGGATAATAAACTATATTTCATAATCCCCAAATACTAAAGAAAGCAGTAGTAGGTCAATAAACGCCCATTAATATTTTATCTTTCTTTAGTTTAAAGAAATTAAACCAACAAAGAATACCACCTATTAATTCAAATAAGCCATTAATTAAATCTGGATATTGTAATTCTATCATTTAATAAAAGGGCCAAAACCATAAACAAGTACTGCTACTGCAGCAATAATTGATAAAATAATCATAAAATTTTAGTTGTCATTTATTCTCCTTTTTAATTATATCATAATATTCATACATATCTTGTTTTACTATTCCTTGCGAAGTTTTAATATCATCATTTGTTGTGCGTTCATTATCACTACAATATGTGTTATTACTATATTTAGAGCAAACAACTCCAGAATATCCATTGTTATTACAATCTCTAATATTATCAGAACATCCCATAAAAAATAACATTAATGCTAAAATTAATATCTTCATTTTAATTCCTTCTTTTTGTTTTCTTACTATAATTATAATAAAATATAACTTAAAAAGTACTTAATTACTTATAAGTAGCTAACAATTTTTGCATTAATGCATTTTGAATAATTAATCCTTTTAGAATTTCGTCTGTACCTGATACACCTGTAATTGGAGTATCTTGAGTTATCACTTTCACATAAGTTCCAAACATTGATTGTGAATCAGATCTACAGAAAGACATAAATTCATGATTAAAAGTAACTTCTACTTCTTGTCCTTTTTCCATAGCATTTTCCAAAGTTGTTAACATTGATTTATCTTCTACTGTGAAATGAAGACTTCCGCCATTTACTCCTGAACCGCTATTAAAACCACCTCTAATAATTTCAACCTCAACTGATTTACAAAAATAACCTGATGCTTTATTGATCTTAACAACTTGTCCGATCTTTGAACCCTCACCTACAGAGCCACAGCCTACTAATAGAAAACCTACAATTAACATCAACATATATTTCATATATTTCTCCTTTTTTATTTTAACTAATAATCATTTCATATATCTAATTATTTTACTACTCTTTCTTGTTTTGTAAATTCTAAACAATGACAATCTTCGTAATTTACATATTTTAAGACTACAGCACTAGCTTCTTCTTTTGTATAATATTCTTTATCAGAATGTGGATAAATGTATTTATTATCATAACCATTACATTTAGAATTTAATTCAAATACGAATTGATATTCATAAATAGGTTCGTAAGGTTCATATAGACTTAAAAAATCATAGTTTATAAGTTCTTGTTTTCTACCTTTACTATCTATAAATTTAACTGTAAATTCATGTTTAATACATCTGTCAATGTGTACTTGTTCTTTAGTAATTTTATGTCTCCATAAAAAGCTAGCTTCAATATTTATTTCTTGTTCTTTTTGTAAAGCATCTTCGAACTCTATAATTGTATATCTTTCATTTAAATAAAAACCAATACTTGAAAATGTATTATCTCTAGCATTGTAACAAGTATTTTCATTATACATATAAAAGAAGTCAGACTTATCACATCTATTTGGGTGTAATTGACTACTAGACCATTTTAAAAGTGCAATTACTTCTTCTTCTGTTTTACAATGAACTACTGTATTTTCTCGTAATATTAATTCTTTATTAAAATTCATTTTGTATCCTTCTTTTTGTTTTCTTACTATAATTATATTAAAACATTGCTTAAAAAGTACTTAAATTAATAACTTATTCATAATTATGAATAATAACTGTTGGTTTTATCTTTGAAGTTTCATTTAAAATTATTAATCGCTTTATAAACGCTTCTGCATAACTAAGAGACTCATAACTGACTTTATCATATGAATCCATTACAACATGCTCAGTAAAATAAAACCATATAAAGAACCTTCTATACTGCGGATAAAACTTATCATCTATTTGTTTAATTCTATACTTCATTAAAAATCCTCTTTAAGATCAAATAATTCCATATTACCTTGTACTTTTGCTAAATCAGTATTAATTAATTTAACATATGCCGTAAACTTGTCAATAATAAATGGATCTTCCTCATTAAGTTCAAATTCAATATCAGCTCTTTCATTTTTTAAAAATTCAGCTAAATATTGCATCTTCTCTTCAAGTCCTGGAAAATTATCCATGCGCTTATAATGAGATTTCCATTTGCCATCATAAAACATTTCTTTATAAATGTATCCAAGACATGTTGAAAGTGTATGATGTTCACTTAAAGAAGAAAATGGCAAGATTTGATCTTTATGTCCTGTTCCAGATAACCCACTAGAACGATAAACAGTTATAAATTTACCATTATGCTCTAATGCAAAAAGTGTTCTTTCGATATATTCTTTTTTGTATAATAGTTTCATTAAATTTTATCCTTTATAATTAAATTTTTAAACAAACACTTCTGGGTAATATTGCATTAAAATGTCAATAAATTTATTATAATCAAAATAATTATATGAATACTCTGGTATATCTTTAATATCATAATAAAGTTCAATCGCTTGCTGATTTGACGCACTCTCATGGTAATATTTGTAAAAATTATCGGTGGAATATATTTTATTATAATTGTTATTAAAGATAACAACATTTTTAATAAAAGGTTTTTTTATAAAATCTATTTTTATAGTGCCTAATTTTATATTCATAAAGCATCATTAGTATCTATTTCATATAACTGTTTTGATAATGAATTACATTCATCAATACAATATTTTAGTGTTCTAATTATACCATTACCTTGCAATATATTTGTAGGTACGGCAATTCTATTGTCAAAACCATAATTGCTTATTGATTCATAATCAGCACGGTCATTAGAATGCGCACAGTCAAATCCATATGTATAATGCTCATCTTCTTTTTCTGAGTATGTCAATCCGCCATGAACTAAAATATTGTCATTTATATATTTTTGAACTTCATTTGTTGATGAATAATTATTATAAGATAAATTTGCTGCTTTATGAGTTAATGGAATAGATACATAACCGCATCGATGACCTATATCATAAAAAATAACTGTAGCTTTATAGCCTTCATCAGTAATGTACTGTACTTCAACTACTGATGAAGGCTTTTTATATTCTCCAGTTGCTTCAAACATTAGTCACCTGAACTAGAATCACTTGAACTATCACTACAAGAAGTACTGTATGAATCATTAGAAGTGCTATAATCACTTGAAGTACTAGAATCATCAATAATAGTAGTTACTAATACAAATTCAGTAATAATATCTATATCATCATCACGATAAAATGTAGTGTTATTTACTAAAGACCTATTACAATTAGGGCAATAACTGGGTTTTGAACTGACATATTGAACATGACCACATTTAGAACATTTGTATTTCATATCTTACTCCTCTCATTAAAAATTGAAACCAAAAAAAGTGTTGGAATCATAATTATATAGAATTTTATATCCATAAAATTTACACCTACAATACTTAGAGCACCACCTAAATACATTGCATACAAATAGCTTTTAGAATGTGTATATAAACTATTAAGTAAACTATAAAATTTATTTTTCATATCATTTCCTTTTTATTTTTTTAATTACCATCTAACAGTTGCACCTTTGAATAACAACCCTGAACAAACTGTACCTTCAACTGTATTTCCTTGTGGATTAACTGCTGTAAAACCTGTATGATAAAAATCACCTTTACCACAAGTAAAAAAGTTATATCCAGTTACTTTAACATTTGTAAAACCTTGATTTTTAAGTGCTCTATCTGCATCATCTTTATTAACGCAACCAGATAAACAAATAGCAATAATACCGAATACAATAATCTTTTTCATTTTAATTCTCCATTGTTTAGTTTTGTAATAAAATCTTCAGGTGATAATTGTGTTGCTTCTGCTGTGATAAAGTAATCATTATCATTTCCATATTCAATATATGCTAAACCTTTATCATCTTTAAGATAACTAATATATAAATATTGCATATCTAAATTAATAATATTTATAGCTGTTGTAAAAATATTATTATTACTACAATATTGAAGTCTATCAGCATAACAAGCTTCTTGAACTTGCTTAGATTGTTCTGGTGTTACCTGCATTTTAATTTTCATTAATTACCCTTTTAATCATGTCTTTTGAAATACTCCATTGGTGTAAAGAATTTGTCCAAGATGTAAAATATTCTAAACCATTTTTACATGTAATTTCTATAATTCTATCTTTTGGAAGTTCTTCTTCCATGTCAGTTAAAAATGTGCCATCACAATCAATAAATCGCTCGCCATCCTCATTAATTTCTCCAAATTCCTCTTTCATTTCGTCCCATGTTTTAATTTGTACTGTCATCTTTAACTCCTTCTTTTTGTTTTCTTACTATAATTATAATAAAACATTGCTTAAAAACTACTTAAATTTAACATCAATAATTCTTTTCAATTTTTATTAGAATATATTGATCATAAGCGTCTAGTCTATAATGTTCTACTTGCATTTCAATTTTATTATAATAATTTACATCTAACATTCTTTTTGCAAATTCTAATCCATGTTTTAAATACTTTTCTTCAGAAATATATTCGTGTTTTTTATATAATCTTTTTTGATCTTTTTTTCTAGCAACTATTTTATAAACATTTGTAAATGCACCATATGTTTCCATATTTTATTCCTTTAATTTACTTTTATTACATGCAAATGGATTTAAAAAATGGCAATCATCATCACACTCGCCATATTCAAAAGATAATTGTTTCCAAGCATTTTCCATATTACATTGGCCACTATAATTACATTCATAGCAGAAATGAACTTCTTTATTTTTAAGAATAAAAAGATTTTCAATTGTTTCTTCAATATATTTTATATCTGAATGTTGTTCATATCCTTTATAGGCCTCTTTTTGACTTTCAACTAATGTATTTAGTATACTAATAGCAACGTCAATTGTATCATCTTGATCATTCATTGTGTTATCTCCTTTGATTCCAATAAAAATGCATTAGTAATAGCTTTTATATTATCTGCATTCTTTTTGAAAAATTCTCTTGTTTCTTCAAGAGCTCTTCTACTTTTATCAGCATAGTCGTATCCTTCTCCTAAATTAATAATATCATTAACATTTAATTTTTTCATTTTTCCATAATATAAATCCATGAATTTTTCAATTTCCGCATGATCAACTTCACAAATATATTTGTCACTATCTACTTTAGCTATTACTTTCATCATCTTCTCCTTTAATTTTTCTAATCTTATATTCTAAATACCTTATACGAATTTTAAATATAAAAATGTAGATATCTTTAATTTTGTTAGTAATTGTCATTTTAAAAATATGCAATGGAATAATAGGATGCATAATACAATAAATAGCAAATTTAATTTCAAATAAAAGTTTTTGAAACATTGTATTATTTTTTAAATCAAACAATACATGCATCACATACACATCAACTATTAATGAAATTATCATAATTGGTATACTTATGTAATTAAATCCATTATGATAAAATATTACATATGATAAACAATTCATTGTAATAACACCATATCCTATAATACATACTAGAATGATAAGTGCTAATATGTTTAATATATCTTTCATTAAGATCTCCATTCTTTATAATTAATAACAGAATTTTGAATATCAACCATTCTAATACTAGTAATAGGATACATACCTAATTTTTCTGTCTTAAATTGAAAACATTTAAATTCAGATTTCTTTTTAGATAACTCAATAGCTTCTTTTTCTTGCACTTGTATATAATTAGATAATTCTTTATAGATAACATTATAAATCATTTTGATTCCTTTTTAAAGTTTAATCAACTTTTGCTGAGTACTTTGTTTACACCATTTAATCATTTGAGATTTTGTTCTAGTATTTTTTATAACAGCATTGTTATGCTTATCTTTGTACATTGTAGTATATGATTTACAGTCTAACTGTTTTATCTCAAAGTCATTGCAACAAAATTTCCTTCCAGCATTTTTACTAAAGTTCTTTAAAATAAACATATTATATCCTTCTTTTGTTTTAATAAATAATTATATACTAATATCACTTAAAAATAACTTATTTTAACATACTATAAAAGTCATCTATTTCTTTAAATAATAGTTTTAATACTTCAAATCTATCATCATCTAACATATATTCACCCATATTTTCATAAATATAATATTCTCTAAGTTTGTGCAAATTATAACAAGTGTCTTCATACATAGTATCGTCTATATTATTTGGCACGCATATTTTTTGCATGAAAAAATCTCTCAATTTAAATGCTGTTGAAACAGGTAAAATGCTATGTTCAAAAGTTGATTTATTATCCAAAATCCATTCTACTATTACTTCTGCTAATTTTTCATCTTTATTATATAATTTCATTTTTTCATGAATTTGCTCTCTTGTTAAAAAAATATTATCAATTTGCATTTTATTATTTTTAAATATATACATATTATACCCTTCTTTTTTTAATAAAATATTAATACTAAATTTACATAAATACTTACTCAATATATAAAAATATTTCACGTCTAGGTGTAAATGATATAGATAGTACAGTAAATTTATTATTATACAATTTAATAGTTAAATCGGCTAATGTATCAGGATTAGCTAACTCATTTAATTGTTCTTCAATAATATTTTTTTAAAATATTAAATTTTGCATCACTTTTAGTATTAATAATTACTGCAGTACAAAAATCTGTTATTTTATATTTTGTCATTTTATCTCCTTGTATTTTACACAATTTATTTTCAAAGTATTTGAATTAATATGCAATCCTTTAAAATCTATATTAAAAATATCCATTAGTTTTCTCTTATTAAGATTTATAAAATGAATTGCAAAAATAACAGCATCCCTTTCTATTGGTTGTTTACTATATTTGTCTTCATCTTCATTTATGTCAATATATTCTCTAGAATGTAAATTAGTATACATTAGCTGAAATGCATGTCTAGATTCATGATATAGTGCATTTAATAAAGTTATTGTATTGTATCTTTTAAATAAAA
>JAQUDY010000038.1 GCA_028685445.1 Bacilli bacterium | reverse complement strand
GATCAATATGCTGTGATGGGTGATGTCGATCAAATTGGTGTAGTAAACCGAATTGATGCAATAATTGAAACATATGACAAATAGGAGGAATAAAAATGGGAAATATTGGCATATGAATAAAAAGGTTTTTAGGTAATAAAAACACTGTAACAATTATTGGGGTACTAGCAGGAATAGCAGTTTTATATTTAGGTTATAATTGGCGAGTAGGTGAAGCTGTTAAGCCTCAAAGAATACCTTATGCTAAAATGAGTATAGCTGGTAATACAGAAATAACAGCAGATATGGTAGGGTCAATAGCTGTTTCAAAAAGTATGGTTGAAACAACCTCTAGTTTAATAACTTCTCATATAGAAGTGGTAGGAAAATACGTTAAATATGATACTACTATCCCAGAAGGAAGTTTATTTTATAGACCACAACTTATGACTTCAGAAGAATTACCTAACTCCATTATTAAAGATATACCTGAAAACTATACTGTTTATAGTTTAAAAGTCGATATGCATAGTACCTATGGAAACTCTATAATGCCTAATGATTTTATTGATTTATATTTTAAAGCAGTAGATGATAATAATTATATTATCTTTGGTAAATTTATTGAGAGTATAAAAGTATTAGCAGTTAAAGACTCAACAGGTCATCATGTCTTTTCTTCATCTTCTAATCATGTTCCAGCAGAATTATTATTTGCAGTTAAAGATGAATATTTTTTACTTTTAAGAAAAGCTGGATACATTAGAACTAATTCAATTGAAATAGTTCCAGTACCAAGAAATAAAAACTATACTGACAAACCTGGAGATACACAAATAACAAGTGAAGAAATAAGAGCTTTTATAAATGCAAAAGCGATAGATGCTAGACAAAATGAAGGAACAGATGTAACAATTACAGATTAATTAATTTAAAGAAAAAAAGGGATGACAAAATGAATGATGCAATATTTTCACAATTAGATTTTGGGCCTTTAAATGAATTTTTAACAGATGATAATATTACTGACATTTCATACAGTAATGGTGGTCAAATCTGGCTTAAAACCCTAGATAAAGGTGTTTATAAAATTGAGAGACCTGAAATAAATAATATTTTAATGGAAAAGTTAGCTTTTCAATGTTCAAATGTTATGGGAAAAACATTCAATATGGCCCATCCTTTTTTAGATGCTGAAAGTGCTGAGTTACGACTTAACTTTGTTCATGACTCAATAGCAACTAACGGCGTTGCTTGTGTTATTCGTAAAACACCAGCAAAAATTAGACTTAATAAGCAAAAATTACTTGATGAACAATATTGTATTCTTCAAGTTCATGACTTTTTAATAAAATGCGTAGAAGGTCATTGTAACATTATTGTCAGTGGCGAGACAGGTTCTGGAAAAACAGAACTTGTAAAATATCTTGCTAGTCATACAAAAGAAAATGAAAAAATAATTACTATTGAGGATACCCTTGAATTACACTTAGATAGGATTTTTCCTCATCGTGATATAGTAGCAATGAAGACAAATAACATTGCATCATATTCCGATGTTCTTGTCACTTGTATGAGACAGAATCCAAGATGGATTCTATTATCCGAAGTTCGATCTGCAGAAGCAGTTATGGCCGTTCGAAACTCTATTTCTTCAGGTCATAATATATTGTCAACAATCCACTCTGATAAAGCTGAAAGCATTCCAATGCGTATGTATTCACTTCTTGAAGGTAACCAAGATATAGAGCAATTTCTAGCATCGATTCATCGTTATGTACAACTAGGAGTATATGTTAAAGGTTATATGAGTAAAGAATTAGGTAGATTTCAAAGAGAAATTATGGAAGTTTGCGAGTTCTATGTTGATGAAAATAATGTAGCCAGAAAAAACTTAATTTATAAAAAATCTTTAATTGGAGGATTTTCTTTAAAAAATCCTACTAAAAATTTGCTTGATTATTTAGGAATTCAGGGTATAAATTTACCTACGGATACTTTTGGATTAGGATCATCAGAACAAAATACTGAAACAAAACCAATTTAAAGAAATAAAGGAGGCATAATATGGAATTAATAATTTTAATTCTAATCGCTATATCTATAATAACTTATCGAAAAAATACTGGAGATAACTTTTATAAATTTTTAATGAGTGAAATTAATAATGTTTATGAGAAATATGCTCCTTATAGTTTTCAAATGGTTAGAGAAAAAACAAAAGAATTAGGGCAGGAATATACAGCAAAAGAATATATTTCACAAATAGTTATTTTTGGTGCAGGTGGCGCAGGTGTTGCTTATTTATATTTTTCTAGCATTTTCTGGGCGATTCTTTATGCAGTATTGGCAATAGCATTTATCCCTTATTTAGCATATTTAAGATGCCATAGAGTATATAGCGAATTTTTGTTTGAACAAATTCAAGTTTATACTACAAATGTTATAATGGAATTTAATACTACTCAAAGTTTTGTAAAAGCTTTAGAAGGTGTTCATGAATCAGGAGTTTTAGAAAATCCTGTTTTAGATGATGTTAAATTGATGATTGATTTGTCATACCAGAATGGAACAATAGATGAATCAATTAAATATTTTGATGAAAAATATCCTTATTATATGGTGAAAAACATGCATCAGCTATTTCTTCAGATAACTAAAGAAGGAGCTAAAGATTCAGGTGAATCATTAGAAAACATGCTTCTTGATATAGATATGTTAGTAGAAGGAGTTTATCGTGATAAGATGGATCGTTCAGCTTTTCATAAAAAGTTTTTAACATTTGGTTTTGCTCTTTATTTATTAGTTATGCTAACGCAATTTCTTTTAGGGACAGAGAATTATATTAAAATGTTAGATGAATGGTATGTTCAAGTTTTGCTTCATGCAATTATTATAATTAACACATATTTTTTAATTACTGGAGAAAAATTTTATAATGAAGATACGGGGGCAGAATAATGTTAATAGAAGTTTTAATTCTAGGCGTCCTTTTATATGTGGTTCTAGAATATAATGGAAGTATTAGTACTAATAAGTTTGTAGTTGATAATGCTGATGTATTTAAAAAATTGAAAGAAAAAGATTTTGAATTTTATGCAAAAGCAAAATACGGGGATTCAATTGATGTTGAAAAATTGTTTAATGTTAGACTTCGTAACGGAATGCTAGTTATATTTATGATGGTATTTTTGTTTATCACTGATTTAAATTATGCTAATATATTATTTTGTATAATTGCAGGATATGGAGTGTTCAAACTATCTTATTTACAATTGAAAAAATACTATAAGGCCCATTTACATAAAATAGATTTAATGTTGCCTTATTATTTAAAAAATTTAGAAATTTTAATTCAACATTACACTGTTCCTGTTGCATTAGGTAAATCAGTAGAAGATGCACCAGATATATTTAGAGAAGGCTTAAAAACATTAATTGAAAAAATAAATGCTGGTGATTCAACTATTAACCCGTACATGGAATTCGCTAGAGACTATCCAGTTAGAGATTCAATGAGAATGATGAGACTTTTATATAGACTATCACTTGGTAGTAATGAAAGAAAACAAGAACAACTTTTAACTTTTTCAAGAAATATTTCGAATTTACAACAAAAAGCTAGAGAAGCTAGATATAAAGAAAGATTAGAAAAAATGGAAAGTAAAACTATGGTAATGCTAGTTACTACAGGAATAGGAGTAATGGTATTGCTTGTTATATCTATTTTGATGATGTTTACTGCATCATAAAAATTAAAAATTGTGTAAATTTGTGTTTTTTTGTTTTTTCCTATTGCTTTTTGTAAAAAAATGTTTTATACTTAAGATGCTTAGAATAAAATATACATATATTAATGACTTGCATATTTTATAAATAAAATATGCAACCAAATTATTCTAATAAATAATTTGTAATTATTTATTACTTATCTTATTAATAATTTTTAATTAAATTATTAACAGAAATTTAATAAATGATAATTATTATTTGTATAAGCACTGAAGTTTTCTTATATTAAAGAAAATCTTATCTGCGCTAAGCATGGCAATTGTTATGGAGAGAGAGAGAACTCCGAAAGATAAGTAATTACCGGATTAGTACTGATAATACACCGTAATATTTATCACGTTTTATTAATTAAAATATGATAGGTATATTGTAATTATTCATCAAACCGAACTAGGTATTTTATCAGAATATCTAGTTTTTTTGTGTTGCATTAACAGCCGTGGTTTGTTATAATCTATATTAGAATAGAGGTTGCTTTAGTGATGACTGATTTAGTTAGTGTGTACAGTAAATTTAAAATTAAAACTCTCTGTGAATATATAAATCTTATTTCTAAAATTATTTCAGTTGATCGTAAAAAAATCTTAAGTCAAAAAAAAAGAGCAACTGAGATATATGAAGAAATTATAAAAATTTATATGAAAAAATATATTTTTATTACTGAAATGAAGTATGATTTAAGCAAAATGTTTGTTGAAAGCTCTTATATAGATGAATATTCGCTTACAAAAGAGATTAACGCTATATCTGATTATTTTATAAAAAGTAATATTATTTGTGATTTAGTTAACAATGAAGAAGAAATCATATTAATTGCTGTTTATTTACAAATGGCTCTTAAGCTAGATGAAATAGCTAGTCTTACTACTAAAAATAATATTAATTATAATGAAGATATATATGCATTATTAGATAAATATCATAAAATAGATTATATATTTTTAATAGACCAAGGTAAGAAAAATACCAAAGAGTTAATCGAGTTATTAAAAAACAAATCGAATAAAGAAAAAGAATTAATAAGTACTTTAACAAATAAGAATTCTTTTAATAAATATATAAAAATAGATAAAAATAAGGACATATATATTACTCAATATAATTATTATATAGAAGATTTAGAAAAGTTTGATAGTAATCAAAGTCAAAAAATTTATTATTCTAAAAATATAGATGATAATTATACTATAATAAGTACAGAATTAGCATTAACATCCATAGTAAAACAGCTTCAATCTAGACAAAAATTAAGCACATTCTTAATTCCCATTAAAAAGAAGTTTTTAACAAAAGAAAAGAATATAAGAGATTATAAAAGAATTATAAATACAAAAATAAGCTCAAAATGTATCAAACTTTTAATTAATCAAAATGAAGTAAATGAAAATGTAATTAACACATTAAAACATAATAAATTAGATTATTATATTTATTGTAATAAAGGAGCTGTACTAAATACTATCGATAACAAAACAAAATATATATTTAGTAAAGAATTTATGAAAAGTACCGAGATAATTATAGGTGCAAATGATAATATAGTAATAGAAAATATAAATATTTTTATGGAAGATCAAGATTTAATTTCTAATGAGGAAAGGGAGAATAACTAATGACTGGATATAATGAATTTTTTCTAAAATTTATGGAACCATTTTTTAACGGAATAATAAGCCTTTTTAAACAAATAGGTTTATCACTATTTCAAATTTTCAATATTCTTAACTATATTGATGTAATCAAGGATTATTCAAAAGAATTATCAGGAGCAGGAGTAATAATGATAATATTAGCAAGCGTTGCATTGTTAATATTATTTGGTTTGTTTTTTTACTTAATATATCGTGTTATAACAGGTTTTATTAAGTATAGACATCGAGTAAGCCATCAACAAGCAATCATTGATGAAATTGATAATTTAAATAATGAAGTTGTTAAGCTAAAAGGAGAAAATCAAAAATTTCTTGCTATGAGTGATCCATCTACCGGAAATATAGAATATGATGAAGATGGGAATGTTATTAACAAATTAGGAGAAGAAGAAAGTAGGTTTTTCAAACTATCTCAAGTTGATGAATCAATGGAAACATATACACCAGAACCTTTAAATGAAAGCATTAATTTAGAAGAATTATGTCAAGCTTTTTTAAATTATGCTGCATCCGAAATGGGACTATATTATAATATAGATTTGATACGATTGTTTATAGCATCTTTTGCGTCTAATAGATTAATAATATTACAAGGTATATCTGGAACCGGTAAAACATCTTTAGCTTATGCGTTTGGAAATTTCATAAATAACGATGCTGTTATAGCACCAGTTCAACCTTCATGGAGAGACTCATCAGAGCTATTCGGATATTTTAATGAGTTTACAAAAAGATTTAATGAAACAGAAGTTTTAACAAAAATGTATGAAGCTAAATATAAAGACAATATTTATATAACTTTATTAGATGAAATGAATATTTCACGTGTTGAATATTATTTTGCTGAAATGCTTTCTATTTTAGAATTACCCTCATCAGATGAGTGGGTTATAGATTTAGTACCAAATGCTTGGGATAACGATCCAAAATTAATTGAAAATGGTAGATTGAAAATTCCTACAAATATGTGGTATGTAGGCACGATAAATAATGATGATTCAACATTTATGATAACTGATAAAGTTTATGATAGAGCGATGCCAATAAATATAGATGATAAAGGAATTCCGTTTGATGCTCCAAAAACAAGTCCTATTAATTTATCAAGTGCTCATTTTGTTAAACTATTAAATCAAGCGATGATTGATAACCCTGTATCAGAAGAAACTCTAAGAAAAATATCATTAATGGATGATTATGTAATAGAGAAATTTCGTTTAGCTTTTGGAAATAGAATTGTGAAACAAATAAAAGAATTTGTTCCTGCTTATTTAGCATGTGGTGGAGAAGAGATTGTTGCTATTGATTATTTAATAGCGCATAAAATATTAAGAAAATTTGATCAGCTAAACTTATCTTATATTAGAAATGAAATAGATGGATTTATTGAATTTTTAAATAACACTTTTGGAGAAGGCACAATGAAAGAATGTTTAACATATTTAGAAAGATTAAAGAAAACTATATAAATAATAAAAGGGCGATGTTAATGAATACGGAATTATATCAATTAACTAATAATATTCCAGAAAAAGAATTAGATTTATTTATGTCAAAAACTAAATCTAATGTTTCTGTTAAGAAAAACACTGAAAAAACTTCAGTTGATTTTTCATGGGTAGAAATCATTTATGAAGCTATACCTTATTTAGATAATATAGTGAGAAATCCTCGCCGTTTTATTGTCCAAGAAGAAGACATTATTCCTATTGAAAAAACAAAAAAAGTAACCGAAGAATCTATAAAACATTTAGCTCAAAACACTTCTTTAATACAAGATGTTGATAAAGATGGAACAGTTATGCCGCTAAAATTATTAAATATTTTTAAAGAAGAAACTATAGATTTATATGAAAATAGATTTATATATTCATTAATTAATAATCTTTATTTATTTGTTCAAAACCAGTTAGTATATGAAGATGAAGAATCTTCAAATAAAGAAATCAAAACTGTGAATTATGAAGCGCTTACTAAATTTAAAAAAGAAGATATATCTGTATCTTTATCTTTAAAAACTATAAACTATGAAAAAATTATTGGTAAGGGTACGAAAACAGAAGATTTAAAGAAAAAGATTGAAGAAATTAGAGATATTTTGGAAGATTTTAAATCAAGTCAATTTATGAAAAATATGATGAATGCAACTCCAGTAAGATCTCCAATTCGCAAGACAAATATTATATTAAAAGATCAAAACTTTATTTATGCTTTGAAGATTTGGGAATTTTTAGAAAAATCAAACATAGAAACTCCAGTAAAAAAATATAAAGAGACAGTGGATTTGTCTAGCAATATTATTGATCGAAATTATTCTTTAACATATTTTTTGAATTATTGTATTTTAAATGGACTAAATAGTAATGCTTTTAATGATGATAAATCAAAGTATGCTGGACTTAAAAAAATCATATATGATACTGCTAAAAGCTTTGATACAAATGAAAGTGAATTAAAGACTATCATAAATAATGAACTAAAACTTGCAACAAAATATAAACAAGATCAAATAAAAGGAATAAATACTGCTTATAAAAAATTTCACTCTAAACATTTAGAAAGAATAAATAAAGCCTTAATAATATTAAAATAATCTTTTGAAAGGAGAAAGAATATGAGCAAAGATAAAGAAAAAATAAATCCAATAGCTGGACGAGACGGTCAAGTTATAGATTTAATTAAATTTAATATTAAAACTGAACAAGAACAGTTTAATGAAATTGAAACAATATTAAAAAATATTTATCAATCAGATTTAGATGTAAATAAAAAACATGTGTATAAATGTATTAAATTAACATGTAATCCCAAAAATGATTTTATATTTTTACCTCATAATCTTAAAGTTTCAAAAGAAAAACTTACTTTAAAATTTTCTGTAGAAGCTAAAAAAACAATTGGATTTGGATGGCTAATGTTCTCAATTTGGTTATTTATATTTGCACTTATTGGTGCAACATACGCGGGTTTTATATATTTAAATGCTGCAAACTTAAATAAAGATATTGATGGAGATGGTATTCCAGATATAAATATTGATATAAATAATGATGGAATAGCTGATATAAATATTGATGTAAACAACGATAATATTCCAGATTTAAATATTGATTATAAAGGAAATCGCAAAGCTAGATTTAATATTGATACTAACGGAGATGGAAAAGCGGACTTTAACTTAATAAACGATGCAACTGGAGAAAAATGTTCTACATGTTTAATAAATTGTGATACTACTGGAGATGGATGGCCAAATATAAATATAGATATCGATGGAGATGGAAAAGCAGATTTAGATATAGATACAGATG
>JAQUDY010000037.1 GCA_028685445.1 Bacilli bacterium | reverse complement strand
TTATATAAAAGAAATGACTTTTCCTATAAATTTTAAACACCTTTCTCCTTTAGAGGAATGTGAAAAAAGAATAGATGAGATTTCAACTAAATTCGATGATCAAATTTCACCTACTATTATAGATGATTTTAATTCGACAATGATAAAAACAAATCAAGAATTCACACTCTATAATAAAAGTTTAATTCAAAATTTAATATACAATAATTATTATGCATCTGCAATCCCATTATTAAATGATCATATTTTAAGAGAATCAAATTATATAAATTATCAATTAGAAACATTTAAGAGTTTGACCTAATTAATCATTTTTGAAACAGCTACATAAATATAAGATATTTTATACCAAGTTGCAAAATTAATTATTCCTGTAATTGGCAAATTAAAAACTTGTTGAAATTTTTCTACAGACTTTTTTGTAGAATCATTATATTGTCCGTTAGCAGGAATTATTTTGGGAATAGCAGGATAGTTATTGCTAATTCTGTTTAACTCATTTTGAATTTTTTGCACATATTCTCCGCATGAACCTTTGCTTAAATTAAAGCCAGGAAAAGATAAAGGCAAACCAATAATATCGTTTGCTTTTTTTATTGTCATATTAGGATCATAATAATATCTAACAATTCTTAACGCACTATATCCTTGATCACCAAGTGATTTTGAGCCCCACTGAGATAACCACCCTTTATTGTTAGTTTTTACGCCATCATTATATTGTGCAAAAAAGGGAACCTGTGAGTCAGTTAAACTTAAATAATTATTAAATATATCATCAACTACTTCAGAGATTGGCAAGAAAATAGTTCTTCCTTGCGTATATTTTTGATCATAAGCAGTTGATGATGTGATAGTGAAATTATATCCTCTTGAAGGATACCATTCTGTAAACACTCTATTTAATGTAAATGAAATAATAGCTAAAACATTAGCTTTTATTGTTTCTAAAGGCCAGGTACTATATATTTCAGAAGAAGCAACGTTTTTAATATAATCAGGAAAACTGACAATATAATTGCGAGCACTAGAATTACTAGGAACTCCATCATGCACAATTATATATTCAGGAATAAATACCTCAGGATATACTCTGTTTCTCACATTATTATTTAATAAAATATCTTCATCAATTTTTTGAGGATAATTTCCCCATAATACATGAGGAGGTAATTCTTCATATTCAATATCTTGGCCTTTCTCCAGAAAGACTTTTTGAAGAGAAGTTTCACTAGGAAAAACTTCTACTCCTTCAATAATGAAGGTTTTATAACCGGGTTTACTAATTTTTAAGCTATAAATAGAATAAGGCCTAACGTCTTTTTGTGGCTCTAAAGAATATTTTATATCAGGTGCAGCTAAAGTTATACTTTCAGTTTTTCCATTCTCATTAGTTTGAACGATTATATCAGTATTTTCACCTAAAATCTGAACTACAGCACTTTCTAAAGGCGCTTTTATGTTATTATCATAAACTTCTACAATTAAAAAACCATTACTCATCAAATCAACATCCTTTCTATTTAGTTCTAGAGTAATATATGCATTTGTTATAGTATTTGTATCTCAATCTGATTAGATTAATATACTATATTAGAAAAAGAAAGGAGGGAAAATGAATTTTAAAAATGAATTGAATAATTTAAATCCGACATTTTTTCCTTATGTTAATGTAGACTTAGAACAAAAAGTTATAACTAATAAATCTCAATTCGTAAGAAATTTATCCCAAATAGAATTAAAATTTCAAAGTGAAGGAGTTGAAGTAAAAGATTTACAGGAGAAATTGATTAAATTAAAATATTTAAAAGGGACACCAGATGGTTATTTTGGAAATAGCACTAAGCAAGCAGTTTTAAATTTCCAAAAAGGCGCAAATTTAGTAATGGATGGAGTAGTCGGACCAAATACGTGGGATTTAATAAATCAAGCATCTCTATCTCCTTTACCAATAAATGAACCAACAATAAAAAAAGGAGATAAAAATCTTTTTGTGACAAATTTACAATTAAAATTAAAAGATTTAGGATACTACCACAACAATCCAACTGGAATTTTTGATGATAATACAGAAGACTCTGTTAAAGAATTTCAAAAAACAAATAATCTAATATCTGACGGAATAGTTGGTAAAGAAACTTGGCGCGCAATAAAAGACAATCATTTTGAACTCGAAAATCCTACTCCAATTATTGTGACACCAATGCTAGAAGGATCTAAAGGAGAGGAAGTAAAAACAGTCCAAAACAAGTTGAAAGATTTAAACTATTATGCAGGCGAAATAACTGGAGTTTTTGATGATTTAACTGGACACGCTGTACAACAATTCCAAAGTGATACTAATTTACTTCCTACTGGAATCATTAATCAAATAACTTGGGAGGCATTAACATCACCAAATTTAAGTAGACAAAAATTAAATAAAGAAGTAAATCTATTAATTAGACAAAAAAATGTCTTATCAAGACCAACATTAAAAACTGGTGATACTGGATCAGAAGTAGAAGATTTACAAAGATTTTTAAAAAATTTATCATATTATAACGGACAAATAGATGGACAATTCGGACCGGCAACTAACCAAGCCTTAAGGACATTTCAAGCAAATAATAATTTACTAGTAGATGGCATTGCGGGGAGAAATACTTGGAGTTCTTTAATCCATATGTATAGACCTTTACCTATTTGTGAACTAGATGATGATAATAGATTTCTTGGAGTTATTATTGATTCAGGCCATGGTGGAGAAGACCCAGGGGCAACTAGCTCTAAAATCATAGAAAAAGATTATAATCTTCAAATATCATTATATATGGCAAATAGATTTCAAGAATTAGGAGTTCCATACTTTTTAACTAGAAATAGTGATGTTACTCTAACAAATCAAGAAAGAATTAATAGATTAAAAGAACCATTTGGTGATATTAGTAATGCTATAGTAATATCTAATCATGTTAATGCTGGTGGTGGAGAAGGTGCAGAAGTCATATATCCTTTAAGAAGCACTCCAGAATTAGCTAGAAATATTTTGACAGAATTAGGAAACACCGGCCAAAAAACCAGAACATATTACCAAAGGACATTACCAAACGATCCAACTAAAGATTTTTATTATTTAATGAGAGATACCAGCAGATTACAGGTTATCATAGTTGAATATGGTTTTTTAGATAATTCAGTAGATGCTGAAAAACTTTTAATCAATTGGGATAAATATGCTGAAGCTGTTGTAAAAGCAGTAACTGAATATATGGGTTTTACATACAGGCCACCACTTTCAAGCGAAAAAATTTATATAGTGAAACCTGGTGATACGCTGTGGTCAATAGCAAGCCGTTTTAATATAACAGTAAATGAATTAAAGCAATTAAATAATTTAACATCAGATGTTCTATCAATAGGACAGAGTTTAAAAATATTTACTACTACGACTCCAGAATCAGAAGAAATAATTTACACAGTAAAATCAGGTGATACATTATGGTCAATAGCCTCTAAATTTAATACAAAAGTGGATGAAATAAAAAGATTAAATAACTTAAAAACAGATGTTTTATCAATAGGTCAAAAATTAAAATTATCTGGAACACCAACTTCAGAAACTGAAAAAACAACTTACACAGTAAAATCAGGCGATACATTATGGTCAATAGCAAGTAATTTCAATATGACTGTAGATAAATTAAAAACCTTAAATAATTTAAAGAGTAATAATTTGTCTGTGGGACAAAACTTAATAATATCTGAGAGTTTCATAGAAGAAACACCTATAATAGAAGAAATAACTTACATAGTAAAATCAGGTGATACACTATGGTCAATAGCGTCTAAATTTAACACCACGGTAAATGAAATAAAAAGATTAAATAGCTTAACGAATAATACCCTTTCAATAGGCAGAGTTTTAGTAATAAGAGATACAATAAGGCACGATAATACAAATCTAAAGACAATGGTCTTTACTGTACCTTCTGGAGACACACTTTGGTCAATTTCTAGGCAATTTAAAACAACTGTTACGGAATTAAAAAAAATTAATAAATTAAGTTCAAATTCACTAATTATTGGTCAAGAATTAAATATCCCTATTTATAAAAAAGATTTATAAATCTTTTTTTATAAATATTTTTTATTCACTCATACTATTAATAGATGTTTATGAAAAAGTATTTATATTGTTTATTTATTTTATTAATAATTTTAATTTTACAATTTAGTTATAAAAGTTATGGTCATGAGTATGATTGTTCCAATGTTATTGATAATCCTTCAAATTTAAATTCATTAAATTTAGAAGAATATATCGAAAAAAAGTATTTTACAGCTGATGTGAATTATTTTTGCTCATATAATAAATGTTATTATATCAGAAACGAAAATTTAAATTCAGCTATTTCTAATTATTTGACATTACAAGATCAAAAAGGTATGTCTGAGTATGTTATTGAATCTCGAGTTAAAGGTTTTCCTATTACAAAAATTAGTTTTAATCTATGTCGATAAACTCAATATAATTACTATAATCTCTTATTAACTCTTTAACAAAAACCGAATAATTATGTTTAGGAACTAATAAATAAACAAATCTTTTAGCTCTAGTTAAAGCAACATAAAATAATCTTCTTTCTTCTTCATGAATTATATGTTCAGTTTTTAATAATTTAGAAATTATTTTATCATCAGATATTTTAGAAGGTAAACCAGTAGCTTCATTTTTTAAATTAACAACAACTACATCATCAGCCTCTAAACCTTTAGCCTTATGAATAGTTAAATATTTAATTTTATTAGATTCTGGAATGTGAAACTCTTCTTTATCATGATTATTCCTTCCTAATACCAAACAATCTGGTGATAATTGATCCGACATTTTTTGAAAGACGTCACATTTATATGTATAAAAAATAATTTTAATTGGTTTTTTTATATTTTTTATACAGATAATTTCTTTTGGAATTTGTTTCTTGTTTTTAATAATAAACTTATTAGCAACATTAATTAATTCTTGGCAATTTCTATAATTATAATTCAAATGAACTTCTTTAACATTATTTAATGATTCTTTAAAATTTAAAAATATACTTAAATCACAACCAGTAAATCGATATATTGATTGGTAGTCATCTCCAACTGCAAAAATAACTGCTTTATTTTTATTAAGAATGCTTTTAATTAAATTAAATCTAATGTTTGAAGTATCTTGAAATTCATCGATAATGATAAACTTATATTGAAGATAATTTTTATTATTATTTACTAAATGTGTCGCTTTGATTAGTAAATCATTTAAATCAAGTGAACAGGTACTTTCTAATTCTCTTTGATATATTAAAAAAATATCTAAAATTATTTTGTAGTATATCTTATTTATAAAAAAAGAACTCTTGTATAATTTAAATAAATAAGTAATATCTAAAAAATTAGATTTATAGATTGTTATAAATCTTTTTATTGTATTCTTAAGTTTATAATTTGTATTATCTTTTAATATTCTTTTATATAAAACATTAGTCTTTTTATTGTATAAAGCATAAGAATTCAAATATTCATTTATAATAAAATCAAGATAATTATCATTAATGAGATTTATACGATTTGATTGTTGTATTATATCTAAAGCTAGCTTATGAAAAGTTTTAATATCAATGTTATAACATATTTTCTGTTTTAAAGAGTTAACAGCTTCATTAGTAAAAGAAATCACCAACAATTCTTTTTCAGTACATATTTTATGTTTAATTAAATAATAGATTTTTCCAACTATAGTCGCAGTTTTGCCCGCACCTGCACCAGCTATAACTATAGTGTTTTCTAAACTTTCAATAGCTTCTATTTGTTTTTCATTATATTCCATAAATCACCAATTTAATATTAGAATATAATTGTATTTAATTCAAATCGCAAAATTTAAAAAAGTTAGTCTATTTTTACTAAATTTTTATCTAATAAAGAATATAAATATATATTTGTTTTTTTCTTTGTTTTATTATAAATGTAATTTTTATATCCTTTAAGTTGATCAATATACATTTTATCTTTTATATTTTTTAATTTATAATCTATAATATCAATGTGATCTTCATACTCAATTAACAAATCTATGACTCCTGACATATCTAGATTATCTTTTGCTACATTAAATTCATATTCTTTAATGATGTTACCTTTATTCATATTTTTTAGAATAGGATGATTCAAGAAATCTTTTATTATAATAATCTCTTCTTTATTTAAATTATCAAAAGACGGATTCAAAAAGTCTATGTTCTCTAAGATGTAATGGATCTTTTCTCCAAATATAATATTGTTCATTTCTTCGATGGTAAATAGGTTTTTATTTTTTTTCGAAAAGTTTGATTCGGTTAATAAATTATTTTTAAATTCCAACTCGTTAACCAATATTTCTTCTTTCTTTTCAATAATATTTTCACTTATTTTTTTATTTAATAAATAATTACTCGGGAAATGATCTGTTTTTTGTTTTGTAATATTATCTTCTATCTCTTCATATACCGAATAAAGAATATCTAAAAAGGATCTGTATGACATTCTAATCAAATAATCGACTATATTATTATTATTATTAATAGTTTTATTTTCATTAAATGAAGTTAACATTATTATCTTTTCTTTACATCTAGTTAAAGCGACATAAAAAAGCCTTATTTTCTCAGATATTTCATCTTCGAGATATTTTTCTTTATATAAAGCATAAATAAAAGTGTTTTTAAGTCCATTTTTATTATTTGGAATTATAAATCCAAAATCTTTTGAAAAAATTATTTTTTCAAAAGAGTCTCTTAAATTAAACTTTTTAGCAAGCCCGCAATAATAACATATATGATATTCTAACCCTTTTGATTTATGAATATTAGTTATAGTAACAGCGTCTTTATCACTTAATAAAGCAGGTACTGTTATTTCAATATTGTTTTCTATTAAGATGTTAAAGTAATCTTCTAATTGATAAATATCCATTCCTAATCTGTTTAATTCTTCAGATTTTTCTAAAATATTATTTAAAACTAATTCTCTTTCTTGTAGATTCCCAACCGAAATCATTTTTTTATAGAAATTGAAATCTGAGATTATTTGTTCTATTAAGTTTTTATTGCTTATATAATCAATTTGTTCTGTGATTTTTTGACATATTTTAAAGATTTCGCTATTAAAAATATTGTTTTTTGTAATATCTAGAAAAATCTCTTCATCTTTTTTATTATATAAATAACTCCTTGCAATGCTTGTATAATAAAATTTAAATTCTTGATCGAAAGTTTTGTTTTTTATTTTCAAAATAAACGAAATTATATTTTTTATTAACATTGTCTCATCGTTTAATAATATATTATCATCTTTATATATATTTAACGGAATTTGCATGTAATCAAACATCTTTTTATATATATCAAATGATGTGGTACGGTCTATTAATATACAAAAATCTGAGTATGATGCTGGAACTAATTGATCATTTTTTAAAACCATAAAGTTTTCACTTAACTTCTTTTTAATATCTTTTGCGACTAAAAATGCTTCTAATTCGTCATTAGAATATTTTTTTTCTGGTTCATAATTATATATTTCAAAATTATAATTGCTTGTACTAGGTAAATTATAAGCTTCTTTTCCAAAAACCATTTGGTGATCAATGACATAATCAGCACTTCCGATTTTGTCGTCCATGATCATATTAAAGATAATATTTATTGGTTTTATAACTTCACTTCTTGATCTAAAATTTTTATTTAGGTCTATTTTAAATCCTTCTTGGTTATTTTTATATTGATTATAAATATTTTTAAAAATAATAGGATTAGCATTTCTAAAACGATAAATCGATTGTTTTATATCTCCGACCATATATACATTATTGTTTTTTATTAAAGAAATAAACTTTTCTTGTATATCATTTGTATCTTGAAATTCATCAATCATTATTTCTTTAAAATTAAGTGTTAACTCTTTTGCAATATTAGGATTATTTTCTAATAATGATATAGCAAATCTACTAAGGTCAATAAATTCAAAACTATTATTATTTTTTTTAAACTCATAAACTTCTTTATTTAACTGGATTAATATGTCAATAATTTCTTTCATGTGATTTTTTGTTTCCATGACTTGATTAATTAATTCAGCTTTATTTTTTTTAGTTAATTCTAATAGATAATCTAAAATATTTTTTAATTGTGACTTAATTAATTTTGCATTATCTGATGAACCTCTAGGCAAATTTGGTAAATCAATACTTTGAATTATTTTTAAATCATCATATAATTTAACATTGAAAAGAAGTTCAAACTGTTTTTCAATTTTATTATAATACTCCTCATTAACTTCATCAGATAATTTTATTAAAGTTTCCTTGATATTTTCGATTTTATCAAATATCATAGCATTAAAACTATCGAAAATTAGGTCAATATTCTCATTTGTATAAAAAGAATCAATATATTGTTTTAAATAATTTTCTTTTTCAATTAACAAATCTAAATTTTTATCAATATTAATTATTAACCTTTGCATTTCTTTATCATTTTTAGCACAAAAAGTTAGTATCAATTCAACAAAGCTTTTATTTTTATTTAAATAATTATTTTTAAAAATATTTTTAATGATCTCTTGTTTTTTTAAAAGTAAGACTGAAGAATCAATAATATTAATATTTTTGTCTAAGTTTAATAAGTAGTGATATTTTTTAACTAAAAATAGAATAAAAGCATCAAAAGTCATTATATATGAATTATCTATATTATTATCTTCATTTTGCAAATCACTGTTTTTAGAAATTGCTTTTTTTATTTTTTCTTTCATAT
>JAQUDY010000036.1 GCA_028685445.1 Bacilli bacterium | reverse complement strand
ATTTAAACCAGAAGAGATATTAAAAAAATATCCTCGATTAGAAATAGATCCAGAATTATTATATAAAGTTAGAAATGGACAAATACTTGATATGAAAATAAAAGATTATATTTTATTTACTTCAAATAATCAAGCAATTGCACTTTATAAGCCATATCATAAAGATGATAAAAAAATCAAGCCAGCAGTAATGTTTTATTAAATTGTACATATATTGTTTGACATTTGGGCCTGAATCACATATAATTCTATATAAAGCAAGCGAAGAAGACGACTAATAGCTAATTATTAAAGAGAGCTTATATTAGGTGAAAATAAGTATAATAAATTATTAGTAAATCACTTCTGATGCGTTTTTCTGATATTAGGAAAAAACGGAATATCTCCCGTTACGAGAAATAAGTGCATGATAATCATGAAATAAGGTGGTACCACGGGTAATGCTCGTCCTTAATTTATGATTTTTTTTATTTTAGGAGGAAATATGAAAAAATATGAAGAACTTAGTAAAGACAAAGTAAAAGACATAGAGGCTAAGATTTCAAAATACTGGGAAGAAAATAATATTTTTCAAAAATCAATAGATAACCGTGAAAGACATTTTGTTTTTTATGATGGACCAGCAACTGCTAATGGATACCCTGGACTTCATCATATGTTAGCAAAATTCTTAAAGGATTCATTTTGTAAATATAAAACTATGCAAGGCTATAAAGTACTTCGCAAAATAGGATGGGATACTCATGGTCTTCCTGTTGAACTTGAGGTAGAAAAGGAATTAGGATTTAGTTCTAAAAATGATATTGAGTCTTATGGGATAGCAAAGTTTAACGAAAAATGCCGCGAAAGTGTAATGAGAAATGAAGCGTTATTTTCTAATCTTACAATTAGAATGGGGCAATTTATTGATTTAAAGAATCCATATATAACGTATCATAATGATTATATTGAAACTGAGTGGTGGATATTAAAGAAGTTTTTTGATGAAGGATTATTTTATGAAGGACATAAAATACTTCCATATTGTCCTAGGTGTGGAACAGGCCTAGCTAGCCATGAAGTAGCACAAGGTTATAAAGACGTTTCAGTCGATACAGTTATTGTACCATTTAAGTCTGATGAATTGGATGCTTACTTTTTAGTGTGGACAACAACACCTTGGACACTTCTGGCAAATGTTGCACTATGTGTAAACCCAAATGAAGAATATGTAAAAGTTAAATCAGCTGGCTATAACTTTATAGTTGCAAAAAAACTAGTAAATACAATCCTAGGAAATGAATACGAATTAATTGAAACATATACTGGTAAAGACTTAGAAAATGCTAACTATAATCAATTATTACCATTTATTAAAGTAGATAAAAAAGCTTTTTTTGTAACTAATGATACATTCGTAAGTATGGAAGATGGCACAGGAATAGTTCATATGGCTCCTGCCTTTGGTCAAGATGATTATGAAATCGGTAGAAAATATGATTTACCAGTAATAAATCCAGTAGGCGAAGATGGCAAATATACAGAAGGACCATGGAAAGATTTATTAGTCTTTGATGCCGACTTAGAAATAATTAAATATTTAAAAGAAAATGATAAACTGTTTAAAAAACAAAAAATAAACCATAATTACCCACATTGTTGGAGATGTCAAAGTCAGCTTATTTATTATTCAAAACCAAGCTTCTATTTGGAAGTAACAAAAATAAAAGATCAAATTATAAAAGAGAACAATAAAGTGAATTGGTTTCCTAATCATGTAGGGGAAAAACGTTTTGGAAATTGGCTATCAAATATGAATGACTGGGCAATATCTAGAAACAGGTATTGGGGAACACCACTTCCATTATGGCGCTGCTCTTGTGGACATGATGAAATGATTGGCTCAAGAGAAGAACTAATAGAAAAAGCAATAGAAAAAATTGATATGGAAGTAGATTTACATCGTCCATATGTAGATGATATTCATATTAAATGTAAAAAATGTGGCAAAAACATGAAAAGAGTAGATGAAGTAATAGATTGCTGGTTTGATTCAGGAGCTATGCCTTTTGCTCAGTATCATTATCCATTTAAAAATAAAGAAATATTCGAAACTCAATTCCCAGCTGATTTTATTTGTGAAGGAATAGATCAAACAAGAGGATGGTTTTATACATTATTGCTAATATCAACATTTGTTAAAGGAGTATCACCATTTAAAAATGTTTTGGTTAATGATTTATTACTTGATTCTGAAGGTAAAAAGATGAGTAAAAGTAGAGGGAATGTAATAGAACCATTTTCTTTACTTGATGAATATGGCGCTGATGTCGTAAGATTTTATATGCCATATGTATCACCGGTTTGGATGCCACTTAGATTCGATTTATCTGGTCTTAAAGAAGTATATTCTAAATTCTTTAATCCACTAAAAAATACATATTCATTTTTTTCAATGTATGCCAATACGGATGGAATAGATATAACAAAATTTGATATTCCACTTGAAGAAAGAGAAGAAATTGATAGATGGTTAATCTCTAAATATAATAATATGTTAAAATATGTTACCAAAAGTTATGAGGAATATGATTTACATAAAGTAGTAAAATCTTTAACAGATTTCGTATCAGAAGATTTATCTAATTGGTACATAAGAAGAAATCGTGATCGCTTTTGGGGAAGTCTTCTAGATAATTCTAAAAAGTCAGTTTATCAAACAACATACGAAGTTTTAACTGGTTTTTCTAAGATTATAGCGCCTATTGTACCTTTCGTATCAGAGGAAATATATCAAAAATTAACTGGAAAAGAATCCGTTCATTTAACAGATTTTCCAAGATATGATGAGTCTTTAATAGATCCAAAATTAGAAAATAAAATGGACCTAGTTAGAAATTTAATAAGTATTGGAAGAATGGTTAGGGAAGAATCAAAAATAAAAGTTCGTCAACCACTATCAGAGATACTATTAGATGCTAAAAATAAAGATATAATAAATGATTTGACTGACTTAATAAAAGAAGAGTTGAATGTCAAAAAAATAAAATATGTAGATAACTTAAATAATTATATGAACTTAAGTGTTAAGCCTAACTTTAAAGAAGTTGGTAAAATATTAGGAAGTAAAATCAAAGCTTTTGGTAAAGTGTTAGAAAATTTAACTAATGAAGAAATAACAAAATTAGAAAATGGTTATGAGCTAACTTTAAATATAGAAGGAGAAAATATTTTAGTAAACTCATCAATGATTGAAATAAAAATATCATCAAAAACAGGTCTAGATGTAGGGATGAATAATAATAATTTTGTGATTTTAAACACTGAAATAACTGAAGAATTAATATTAGAAGGTTTAGCTAGAGAATTCGTTAGTAAAATCCAAAATATAAGAAAAGAATTGAATCTTAATGTTATAGATCGAATTAATATTTATTATGAATCTAATAATGTAATAGACAATGTTATTAATACTTATAAAGAATATATAATGGAAGAAACATTAGCACTTAATATCACAAAAAAAGACTCTATAAAAGAATCTTTTGATATTAATGAACACATTGTTAAAATACAAATAAAAAGAGCTTAAGCTCTTTTTATTATCTGTTGTAATATTCAACAATTAAAGATTCGTTAATATCAGCATTAAGCTCACTACGTTCAGGTAATCTAATAAAAGTACCTGTCATTTTATTAGCATCAAATTCAACAAAAGCAGGTCTTGCTAATGTATTTTCAATTGATTGCTTAATAGCTGGATGATTAAGTGATTTTTCTTTAATGCTAATTGTAGCACCAGGTCTAACAATATATGAAGGTATATCAACAGCAACACCATTTACTAAAATATGGCCATGATTAACTATTTGTCTAGCACCACGTCTAGTACTTGATAATCCCATACGATAGACAATATTATCTAATCTACTTTCAAGTAATTTAAATAAGTTTTCACCGGTAATACCTGTCATTTTAGCCGCTTTTTCAAAAGTACGAGCAAATTGTTTTTCAGTTAATCCATACATAAATCTAAGTTTTTGTTTTTCAGCAAGCTGAATACCATATTCACTTGTTTTTTTACGACGACTTGTTCCATGAATACCTGGAACATAAGGTTTTCTACTTAATTCTTTTCCATTTTCTAAAACGCTAAAGCCTAATCTACGGCTTTTGCGATAAACTGGACCAGTATATCTTGACAATTTATATTCTCCTTTCTTGCTTTAAAAGGATAGTCTTTTTCATTGAATAGGGTGTTTATTATCTTTTTCCCTTAGGCAGTTTAAGTTACTAAAGTTATTTCAAATAAACACATTACTAATTATAAGACTCTGCCTTAAATCTGCATTAGTATTATATATAAATATGTGAGCTTTGTCAAACAAATAACAAAAACACTTATTTAAAGTGCTTTTATTTTTTTGTTTTCTTATTAGAATATTTTAAAATTGGAGCATCATTTTCTAATTCATCTTGCGTTTCATAATTAAATGCAAAATAATATTCTCTTTCAATGTTATTTTTAACATTTTTTAGCTCTTCTAATGTCCAATTATCTATATCAATTTTATTAATATCGAAAACATTTTTATTATCTGGTGTATTATTAATAATATCTATTTTCTTATTTGATAAGTTTAATTTCATATTTTCATTTTCTTTGATGTTTTTATTTAGTTCAAATTCATTATTTTTATAATATTTAGTTTTTTCTATATCTTTAATAATTCCATGTGTTTTAATTGTTTTAATAGCAGATATTAAACTTCCACCACCAGCTATGATTTGAATAATCATAGGTAAATATTGATTAATTTCAGCTATATATAAGTTAGTAAATCCTAAATAAGTTAATATACCAAATATAATGGTGTTAAGAAGATTCAAATGATGTTTTCTTCTAAATATTTTATCTTTTTTATCTAAGTTTTTTAATTGGTTTTCCATTATAGTTAAAACTCTTGCTTCATTTTTTTCAGAATAAGGAATATAATGTTTTTTTCCATAAGGTAACTTAGATACAATTTCTCCTTTTTTAATAGTATAATTTTTTATAAAATTAGTTTGCTCTTTAATGTTTAAAGAATAATCTTTCATTTATAAACCCCCCTTTTTTTAATGTTGTTTATCTTATCATAAACTTAGTTGTTTGTCAAAA
This sequence comes from Bacilli bacterium, assembly GCA_028685445.1. Taxonomy (GTDB): domain Bacteria; phylum Bacillota_I; class Bacilli_A; order RF39; family UBA660; genus DUUS01. The sequence goes on along the minus strand of JAQUDY010000036.1, from coordinate 3,976 downwards.
AATATATGACTATTAAATTGTAACTCAAAAATATTTCTGTTATACTAAATTATGATAAGAAAGAGAGTATTTATGATTTACGCAGAAATTTTAGCCGCTGGTCGTGGTTTTAGAATGGATAAAAAAAACATTCCTAAACAATTTATTAAATTGGGTTCAAAACCAATTTTTATGTATAGTTTAGAAACTTTTTTACATATTAAAGAAATTGATAAAATTATAATTTGTGTTCCTTTTGATTGGGTAAATTTTACAAAAGTAACCATAAGCAAATATATTAAAGATTTTTCTAAAATAGAGATTGTTATAGGTGGAAAAACAAGAAACGAAACTTTATTTAACGGAATTAATCAGATAAAAGACAAATATGGATTAAACAATAAAGATATTATAATAACTCATGATGCTGCCCGACCTTTTATAACAGAAACAATAATTAAAGAACATATTAAAAAAATAACAAAAGTATCTGCTGTTACAACAGTAATAGAAGCAACAGATACTATAATAGAGTTATCTAGTAATAATATAAAAAGAATCCCAGATAGAGTAAATATATGTCATGAACAAACTCCTCAAACATTTAATATAAAAAAATTATTAGAATTATATAATGATTTATCATATAAAGAAAAAACTAATTTAACTGATGCTACTAAGATATTTTTATTAAACAATGAAAAAATATCTTTAGTAAAAGGAGATTTTTATAACTTTAAAATTACGAGGCCTTTAGATTTAGAAATAGCAGATTATTTAATAAAAACTAATTTTTTTAAGTAATAATGATTAGCAATATTATTGCTCTAAATATAATAATATGCTAAAATATTAATAATAAAGAGGGTACATAAATGGCTAGTTTAAAACCACATTTTGAAATCGTTGATTATGATGATGCCAAATCACTTGATTCTGCTATGATAACTGGAGAGAAGTATCGTATTACAGTACTTAGCGATGTTTTAGTAAGAATAGAATATAGTGAAACAGGAACATTTGAAAACAGACCAACTGAACTAGTAAAGTTTAGACGTTTTCCAATGTCTAAATTTCTTCGTAAAGAAGATAGTCAATACTTAGTAATCTCAACCCCGTATTTTAAATTAGAATACACTAAAAACAAACCTTTTTATGGTTCAAAAGTTAATCCAGAACAAAACTTAAAAATATCACTAGTTAATACAGATAAATTCTGGTATTTAGATCATCCTGAGGCTCGTAATTTTAAAGGTGCTGGCTATAGTTTAGATAATGCCGATGGAGGTGCTAACTTTGGTAAAGGACTATATTCTACAGATGGTTTTGTATCTCTAGATGATTCAGAGAGTTTAATTTTTAATAAAGATGGTTCATTAGGTAGAAGAAGTGATAAAAGAATTGATACGTATATTTTTTTATATCGAAAAGATTTTGGCTTTTGTCTAAGAGATTATTTTAAATTAACTGGTAAACCAGCTCTTATTCCTAGATACGCTTTAGGAGTTTGGTGGAATAAAGATTACCCTTATACAAAAAGTGAATTAGAAGAGCTAGTTTGGAATTTTAATAAACGCGGAATACCTTTATCTGTTATATTACTTAGTAAATACTGGCATATCATATATGAAAAGACATATTCTGGCTTTACTTTTAATTATGAATTACTAGATAATCCCAAACAGATGATAGATTATTTACATGAAAAGAAAATAAAAATAGGTTTAAATATCGATCCTACTGGAGGAATTCATCCAGATGAAATATCATACGAGCGTTTTAGAGCCAAAGCTGGTATTACGGAAACTGGAATAATTCCATTTAATATATTTAACAGAGGAATCTTAACAGCGTACTTAGATGAATTAATAAAACCACTTAATAGTATTGGAGTAGACTTTTACTGGATTGATTATTATAACCCAAAAGATTTGTTAACTTTAAGAGCATTAAATCATTATCACTACATGGATTATAATATAAATTCTAATAAAAGAGGTATGATTCTATCAAGAAATGGAATGCTTGCATCTCATAATTACCCAGTATTATATTCAGGATACACTAAAGTTAGTTGGAATAATTTAAATATGATTCCAGAATATAATTTAACCAGTTCGAATATAGGGATTAGTTGGTGGAGTCATGATATTGGTGGATATCTTGATGGAATAGAAGACCCAGAGATGTATATGCGTTTTATTCAACTTGGTGCATTTAGTCCAATCTTGAGATTATCAGCAGCTGAAAGTCATTATTACAAACGAGAGCCCTGGCTTTGGGATGCTAAGACAAATTCAATAGTTAGCGATTATTTAAGAATGAGACATAGATTAATTCCGTATATATATACAGAAGGTTATAAATATCATAAAACAGGACTTCCATTAATACAGCCTGTTTATTATAAATATCCAGAAATATATGATGAACCTCTATATAAAAATGAATATTATTTTGGTTCAGAATTATTTATATCACCTATAACAAGTAAAAAAGATTTATTAATGAATCGAACTGTCCATAGAATATTTTTACCTAACGGAGTTTGGTATGACTTTAAAACAGGAAAAAAATTCATTGGAGGAAAAAGATATGTGTCATTTTTTAAAGATGAAGATTATCCGGTTTTTGCTAAAAAAGGAACTATAGTACCACTAGCTGTTTTAGAAGAAGATGATATTAATAATACAGATGCACCCAAAAAGTTAGAAATTCAGATTTTTCCAGGTAGAAGCAATACCTATAAATTATATGAAGATGATGGAATCTCTTCATTATATAAAGATGGATATTATTTAATTACAGACATTGATTATAATTATCAAATTAATAATTTTACCGCAATAATAAGACCAACCGAAGGAAAAGGTGGCGTAACCTCACCAATTAGGAGCTATATAGTAAGATTTAGGAATACAAGAAAAGCTGATGAAGTAATTTTATATATTGGAGAAGATCGCCAAACTAATGTGAAATCATACGTTGATGGTAATGATTTTATTGTAGAAGTAGAAAAAGCATCATCTACAAAACAAATATCTATTAATTGTAAAGGTACTGATATAGAAATAGATGCTGAGCGTATTATTAATGAAGATATTGATACTATAATTTCAGACTTACAAATTAAAACAAGTTTAAAAGAAGAAATAGCTGCAATAATTTTTAGTGATCTAGAGATAAAAAATAAGAGAATAGAAATAAGAAAATTAAGAGTAAAAGGATTAAACAGAAAATATATAAGAATGTTTATAAAATTACTTGAATATGTGGCAGAAATTTAATATAATGTTATATAAGCAGATGAAAAAAGAGTAGTAATAAACTTTTAATATTACAGAAAGTTAACATTTGATGAAAGTTAATATATTATGTTTATGAACTTGCTTTTAGATGTGTAAGGTTAAGCACCTTTATCGGCATTAAAGATTCAATTAAGGTGGTACCACGGTTTTTTCGTCCTTTGGAAAAATCGTGTTTTTTTATAAGGAGAAAATATGGGAAATTTATATTACTTTTTAATTACATTTGTAATAGTGTTTCTTGGGCTATTAATGAATTATTTTATCAAGAAAAGAAATAATACATTAATTAATTCAAGAGAATTTATCTTGTTAAAATCAAGATTTAATTTAACAAAAAAAGAACTTAATGAAGAAAAAATCGGATTAATTTTTGTATTAACAAATAGTTTAATAATATCAGGAACGGCAGCTGTCACATCCATTATAAAACTAGATTACATTTGGAGGATTTTAATTGGATTTGTAATATTAATGATTCTAATTTATTTAATATATGGTTTAATTGGAGTGATTTTAATAAAACTAAGAAAGAAGGCAAAATAAGTGGAAAATTTAACAAAAATAGAAAAAAAATGGCGAAAAAAATGGGAAAAAGAAGAAACTTATAAGTTTAACATTGATTCTAAAAATAAAAAACTATATTGTTTAGAGATGTTTTCATATCCATCTGGTGCTAATCTTCATATGGG
>JAQUDY010000035.1 GCA_028685445.1 Bacilli bacterium | reverse complement strand
AAGAATTTATTTGCCATGTGATGCTAATACATTGCTTTCTAGTTTTCATCATATAATTGGCACAAAAAATTATATAAACGTTATAGTAGCATCAAAACATGATAGACCTCAATGGTTAAGTATGGACGCAGCAAAAGTTCATTGTGCAAAAGGAATAGGGATTTTTAATTGGGCAAGTGATCAAAATCCTGATGTAGTCCTTGCTTGTGCTGGTGATACTCCAACTTTAGAAGTATTAGCAGCGCAACAAATTTTAAAAGAGAATATTCCAGAAATCAAAGTTAGAGTAGTTAATGTTATTGACTTAATGAAATTAGTTTCTAATCAGCATCACCCACACGGACTAACTGATCAAGAATATAATGAGTTGTTTACTACCGATAAACCAATAATATTTGCTTTTCATGGATATCCAGATTTAATTCATCAACTTACTTATAAACGTGAAAACCAAGATTTACATGTGCATGGTTATATAGAAGAAGGGACAATAACAACCCCTTTTGATATGAGAGTTCAAAATAAATTAGATCGATATAATCTAGTACTAGATGTTTTAAAGTATATTAATATTTCTCCAGCAAAAGAAGAATCTTTAAAACAAAAAATGTTAGACACTTTAAAATATCATGAGAAATATATTAGAGAACATGGAGTAGATATTCCTGAAGTAGTAAATTTTAAATGGAATAGCAAATAAAAACACTTTAACAATAATTAAGTGTTTTTTTCTATCTTAAAATAATCTTTTATTCTTCCTTCATAAATTAATTTTAAATTTTCTAACTCAATCAAGTCTTTCGGTTTTATTATAGAGTAATCTTTGTTAAAATCATATATTCCAGCGTCCATTAATACTTTTCCACAAAATTGACTACAAACGTAATGATATTCTCTTTGATAACTTAAATTAAAATTAATCATAGGGAGCCCTTTAATATTATAGCGATACATTTTTTCATTATTAATATACGTCTCATTAATAATTTTTTTCAACTTATTATATTGGTCTTCACTGATTTCTAACTCATAAATCCTTGTAATAGAGTTAGAATATAAAGTATATATTAGTTTTAAATCTTCTTTAACAAATCCTGCAGGAAATATCCTTCTAGGATTTTTTCTTCCAAAAGAATAAACGTTTTTAAATTTGGAATCTAAAGCAATGCTAACGTGTACATATTTTTCCTCAGAAAATAAAGTTAGAAATTTAGAAAACAAAGTTCCGGTATATGAAAACATTATGTATATTTTTTTCATGTGCACTCCTTATGTAATTATATTTCTATTTTAGTATTAGCATCATCTTCTAATAACTTTGGATTTTGTAGTATATGTTCGAAAACTTTTAATGATTTAACAAAATAAAATCCATCTGCAATTCGTTCATCTAAATTAACACCAAACTCACACATTTTTCTAATTTCTACTTTACCATTAATAACAATTGGTTCATCTTTTATTTCTCCCATTGTTATTAAAATAGAATTAGTACCAAAGTCAGTTAAATTATGATATATTGCTCCACAATTAATACTACCTAAATTAGAAACAATAACTGAAGTATGGTATATAGAATCTTTAGTTAAAGACTCAGGTAATAAATCATGATTATCCGCAAATTTAATTATAAAAGTAATAATACTTTTAAAAAACTTAGGTAATTTACCAATAATTTCCATAAATTTATCCGCATTATTTAATTTACTTGACCTAATATTTTTAACTTGTCCTGATATTTTGTCTCTTAATGTATGAATATTATCATTTTTTTCTACTTTGATAACAGAAAAATTTTCTTCTGACTCATCTGTAAACTCTCTTTTAGCAACGAAAGAAATAGTAATATCTTTTCGATCATAATATTTTTTATTTATAACAAATCTATTTAAAAGAGGGCGGTTATAAACTGTTTTTCCGAAAGCTGTACAAAACATATGAAAATAAGTGTATTTAATATCCGGATTATCTTTTTTTAGTTTATCATAATATTTCACTAATTCTGTAACATCTATTTTTTGATTAATATAAACATCAGAATCTGCTCGATAAGGTTTGACATGGGCCATTAGTCCATGCATTCCATCAATATCTCTTACAAGCGTTGCATCTTTTCTATCTCCCATAATATGTTTTAACCTCTTTCTTTTCTTGAGTTGTAGTTAAATACTTTTTTAATTTATCAACAGTTTCCCACGTTGGATTTTCGTATTCGTGAATAGAAATTCCTATTAGGTGTAGTTCGCCACCATCGATACCTTTCAACTCAATAATTAAGTCTTCAACTTCATTTAAAAGCTTGATTTTTTCTTTTTTATTCATAGTTTACCTCACTAAAATAATTATATCATAAATATTTTTATAGTGATAATTTATTTAGAAACATCAACCCATTTTTGATAGCTTGAAAATTTCTCTAATTGATCAACTGTTAATTTTATTGCACTATTACTACTACCACATGCAGGATAAGCGTATTTTAATTTTTTTAAGCTTTCATCCAAATAAACTTTAACATTATCGTTTATTCCAAAAGGACATACACCACCAATATCATGACCTATTAGTTTTTCAACTTCATCAGGTTTAATCATTCTCGCTCTTGTTTCAAAAGTATTTTTAAATTTACTATTATCAATTTTAACATCTCCAGATGTTAGTACTAATATTGGAACCTCATTTACTATAAAAGCTAAGCTTTTAGCAATTTCGTTTGTCATGCAACCTAAAGCCTCTGCAGCAAGAGCTACAGTCGCACTAGATTTATCTAACTCAATGATTTCATCTTCCATATTAAATGGTTTAAAATATTCTTTTACTTTATCTATTGCCATAAAATCTCTTCTTTCTTTTAAAAAATAAAACTATTATTACTATAAAAGAGAAAATAATTGCTTTAATATTTTCTTTTATAAAAATCAATAAAGAAAAACTCACTTTTTCAGCTAAAAATAAATCTCCAGAAAAAATTTCTTTATCTTGATACTTTATATCGAATTTTCCTACTGGCTTATTAATATCAGTAAATGGATTTACTACTTTTTTTGTATCAAAATTATAATTAATATCTTTTTTAGTAATTTTTTTTGATAAAAACATTTTAAAATCATCACCAACATATTTTGCGTCAGTAAAAGATTGGTTACTATATTTATTAGAGATTTTTGTAATAGTTTGATTATTGCTTAATATAGTGAAGTAATGATAATTTTCAAATATATGATTATAAATATTTAAAGCATCAGTTACATTATAAGGATAACGATTTTCTGTTACAGGAGCATTTGTTGTAATTAATAAAAGTTCAAAATCATCTTTTTTAGTATAACTTAATAAACAAAGGCCTGCTAAGTCTGTATATCCTGTTTTTCCGCCAGTTATAATATTAGTATCTAAATCATATTTTTTTTCATAAAATCTTAAAGTTGAGTTAAGATTCAATCGATTATTTGAGGTTTTATAATTTTTAGTAGTGAAAATTTTTAAAAAATCCTCATTTTTAAAAGCGTATAATGTAATTGTTAATAAATCTTTCAAAGTGGCTTTTTGACCAATCTCATCTAGTCCACTTGTATTTATAAAATAAGTGTTTTTTATATTTAGTTTTTTGATCAGTTGATTCATTTCGTTGACATAGTTTTGTTCATCGCCGAAAAGATTAATTGCAAGTGCATTTGTAGCATCTGCACCACTTGGTAACATAGCGCCATATAAAAGATCTTTATATGTGACTTCTTCTCCGACTTTAAAACCCGCTACTGATGCATCTTTTTCAACTAATCCTTTAAAAATATTATCTTTTAAAATTATTTTTTCATTTATATCTTCAATATTTTCTAAAGCAATAAGTATTGTGACTATTTTAGTTAGTGAAGCAATATAAGTCTGTTTTTCACTATTTTTTTCATAGATTATTTCATGATCTTTTAAGTTATATAATAAAGCATTTTCAGACTTTATTTCTATATCTAAAGCACTGTAAGTTGGAATGAAAAATAAAAAAGAAATCAGCACAATTAATACATATCTTTTCATATCTTAAAATCTCCTTTTAGTATTATATCATAAAACATATATCTTTTTTTACCAATTAAATATATAATATAGTAAGGAGGAATGAAGTGAAGTTATATGTTTATCCTAATGATAATTTAGCAAGTTTAAAAGCTTATGAAATAGTTAAAAAAGCATTATTAAACAAAAAAAACTCTTTATTAGGACTTGCTACAGGATCAACCCCATTAAAACTTTATGACCTAATGATAAAAGATTATAAAAAAGGAATCATATCTTACAAAGAAGTTAAAACTTATAATGTTGATGAATACATAGGGTTAGAAGAAAGTCATGATCAAAGTTATAGACAATTCATGAATTGTAATTTATTTAATCATATCGATATAAATATCAAAAACATTTATTTTCCAAAAGGAGTAGGAAATATAAATAAAAACATTAAAGAATATGATAAAACATTAGAATCTTTAGGTGCAGCTGATATTCAAATTTTGGGAATAGGAAGTAACGGTCATATTGCTTTTAATGAACCGGGAACGTCTTTTGATTTAAAAACCCATGTTACAAACTTATCTCCAAGTACAATTAAAGATAATTCTAGATTCTTCTTAAGAAGAGATCAAGTTCCAACAAGTGCTATTACAATGGGAATAAAGTCTATATTAAAAGCAAAGAAAATAATATTACTAGCTTTTGGTGAAAATAAATCAAACGCTATAAAAAAATTATTAGAAGAAGAAGTAACTGAAGATTTTCCTGCATCCGCATTAAAAGATCATCCTGATGTAATTATTATATGCGATAGTGATGCTGCAAAAAAAATAAAATACAACTAAGCATTTTATTTTTTTATGATACTTTGATATAAAGTGTTATTTTTTAGTTCTTCATGTTTTCCAGTTTTAATAACTGTACTTTTATCTATTAATAATACTTGGTCAGCTATTTTTAAAAAATCTGGTTCTTTAGTAATAATAATTATAACGTGATTGTTTTTATACTCTTTTAATAATTTTATTATCTTTAAACGAGTTTCTTTATCAAAGGCATCAAAAGCCTCATCAAATAACATAATTTTAGACTCTCTAACTAATCCTCGAGCAATACCTAAAAAATAAATTAAATTAGGATTAAGAGGAGAACCATTACTATTAATAATTGTGTCATATCCTTCTTTTAGTTGAATTATTTCTTCGTGAATTCCTAAATCTTTACAGATTTTTACAACTTTAGAAAAGTCATTATTAATAATATTAAGATTTTCTCTTAAGCTCATATTAAAAAACGTCGGTTCTTTATTAACATGTGAAATATTATCAAAATAATAATCATTATCATAATCATTAATATTAATATTATCAATAGTTAAATCTCCTTCGTGTTGACGATTTAATTTTAATAATAAATCAAAAACTCCAGTTTTTCCACTTCCAGATTTTCCGGTTATGACATTAATAGTATTTGGCTTGCAAACAAAACTGACGTTATCTAAAGTAGGATTATCTCTATAACCATATAAAATGTTTTTAAATTCTATCAAGCCATTAAAGTCTTTATGTCTTAAATCTTTATTATCATCTTGATTTTGAGTATATTCAATTAATTTATAGTATCTATTTTTAGCAACAATAAATTGTCTATAATTAATATTAAAGTTAGTAAGTTCAGAAAAATTATCAGTAAGTTGGGCAAAATAGTTATAAATAACAAGTAATACTCCGATTGTTAATTCTCCTTTAGATATTAATATTATTCCATAAATAACTAATCCATATCTAAATAAATCAATTAGCAATGTTACTCCAAACTTATAGCTATCTTCAACAACTCTTTGAGTTAAAAAAGAGCTGGCATAATCACTAGTATACTTTTTGCTTCTATCCTGGATTTGATTAAAAATGTTAAAGTTTTTAATTTCTTTTATACCTAAAAAGAATTCTGTCATTACATTTGTTTTTGAATCTAAATCATATGCTTTTTTCTTATTAACAGTTTCTATATTACTACTTGATAGATATAGTATGATAAAAGATATTATAGAAACAATTGTCCCTGAAATACCAACATACAAATTGATAGTATAAAAATAGATAATAATAACAACAAATTCAATTATTCTAATGCTTCTTATGACAAAACTACATAAAAAATTTGCGATTATAGCGATATCATTATTAATTATATTAATAAATTCACTATTACTGATTCTAGATAAACTGAAAATAGAGTTATCATAAGTACTTTGAAGTGCCAATTTATTATAATTTTGATATAACTTATTATATAACTTATGAAATAAAAAAGTGTTGAAAATCTCACCTAATCTTAAAAAAATGACTAAGCCAATAACTATAAAAATAAAAGTATAAGCTTTATCAAAATTACCATCAGTGACATTATCTATCGCTTTACTAAATAAAATAGGAGTTAATAATACAACTAATCTTAAAGCTATAGAAATAATATATTTAAATAAAAATTCTTTCTTAGCTTTTTTAATTATTTTCCGATTAATTTTTGTTTTATAATTTTCCATAAATTCCTCTTTCATTAAGGATTATATCATAATATCATGATATAATTAGTTGATTTTACAAGTAAGTGTAAAGAAGCTTTTTCTAAAAAGATTGAAGTATTTATTAATGACTTATTAACATTGCCAGAAATAAATCCGAAAAAACAATTTTTACCATGAAAAAAACATACTAAAGAAGAAACAATAGACCTTATTAATACTATAGTTGATAATTGCTTAGATAATAATATTGACTTATTTTTAGTACTTGCTAATACTTTTGCTGGTCAACAATTTTTAAAAACAATCTCTAAAAACAAAAAATATCATAAAATTTTAAGCAGCGTAATTGATCTGTATTATATAAAAATGAATAAATTAAATATTTCAGAACATAATGTATTAATTTTAAAAAAGTAATATTTGTCAGAAAAATGGTTTTTAGACTTGAAAAAAGTCGTAAAAAATGATTAACTTAATATATACAAACTTATATAATTGCACTCTAATAAATTATTAAAAAAGGAGTCTAATTTTAATTTAATATCTAAAAATCTACTAATGATAGGAAGTATACTTTATGACAGAAAAAACCAAACAAAAAGAAATATTATATGTAATCAAAAATCACCTTTTAATGTATAAAAAAGGACAAAGATATCGTACATTTAAAGAAATTTGTGAATTACTAAATTTATCAGAAAAAGAATTAATTCAATATATAGATATACTTAATGAAGTTACTAATGAAGCAGTAACAGTTAAGTTCAATAATGAAACACCAACATTCAACCATCGTAAAAAAGAATATAAAACACATGAGTTTCATATTCCTAAAAATAAATTTAAATTATGTTTTGTAAGTGATAAACATATTGGACATAAAGATGACCGAATTCAGTATGTTCACGAAGTATATGAAGAAGCAGAAAAAAGAGGTGTAGATTTAGTTTTTGATTTAGGAGATTTATTAAATGGTCCAATTGAAAAAGCAAAAAAACATTCTAAAGTAAAAATAGGGAATTTAGAAGATTCTATAATAGCAGCTCAAAAATTTCATCAAAGCAAAATCCCTACGCATTTTTTAGCTGGTAATCACGACATTGGTTTTATGGATACAGATGGTTGTGATATTGGGAAATTAATTGAACAAGAATGTAAAAATTTATATTTTTTAAATAATTTATTTGCACCCATTGAGATAAATGGACTGCGCCTTAATTTGTCGCACGGATATATTGAACAAAAATATTTACACTTTATAAAATTATTTAAAGAATATAAGTTTTTAACTATTAATGATCCTCACATCATATTACAAGGTCATTTTCATCGTGACCATGTTTCTGAAAACAACGACACAATTTTATGTCAAGTACCAAGTCTTAGATATAGTGATGAACAAATAAATCAAAATTCTACAAAAGCCTATGGAAATAACATTGGCGCTATTTTTCTATCAGTAGAAGAAAATAGAAATGAATATGATTTATGTTTTGAAGAGATGGAAATAATTGAAACAAAAAAACTTGTAAAAGTAGCAGAGTATACAAAAAAAAGATAATTATAATATTTTATCTTTTTTATATTCTTCTAAATACAATTCGTAAATATTATGCCTAGGTAATACCAAAGTAAAATTTATATTATACTTTATTACTAATCTATTTATTTTTTGTATAACTTTTTTAACAATTTCTTTATGTTTATAACCATGAACTCCTGTTCCGATACTTACTGAAACTATATTATTATATTTGTTATCTTTAGCGACAGTGAATATTTTTTCATAACTCTTTAACAAATCATTTAAAGGATTTTTACTTTCATGTTTTTTCGGAGCATATATATGTAATATATCGATTTTTAAATTGAACCCTGGTGTAATTCTAATTTCATTAGTTTCCATATTTTTATTGTAACTTCTCAAACAATATTCTTCTAATAAGTTTTTGCCTGCAAAGTTATAAATAACCCCACAAACGCCGCTTCCATATTTCATATGTTTATTTGTTGAATTAATAATTAAGTCATTTCCACTTAAGTGATCTATTATATCTCCGCACACTATTTTTAACTTTTTCATAATTATATCCTTTCATAAAAATTATAACACCTTTTTTAATTAAAAATCCATCTTCATGATATACTATAATAGTAATAATAAATATTTTTTTAAAGGAGAAAATTAATGAAAAAACGAACGAGAAATATCTTTATTATTGTTACATTCTTATTATTAGCAAGTATTATATTTACATCTGTAAATTATTTTATGACTGATAATATAAAAATTAGTAGTAGAGTAATAAAAAAATTATCTAAATCTAATAAAATAATAATTAAAGATAGAAATCATGTTATGGGAACTATTACTGAGGAAAGTGTAATAGAAGAAATATTATCTATATTGTCAGAGGCTACTATTAGAATTAATGGTGCCTATACTTGTGATGGAACCAGTATATCTTTTGAAATGTATAATGGGGATAAGATAATAGATAGTGTTTATATTTGGATTAGAGGAAATATAATGCCTAAAAGCAAAGCTAAAGGTTGTACTAAATATACTTTACCTCTTAAAAACAAAAATGATTTAAATATTATCATAGAAGAGCAAACAGGG
>JAQUDY010000034.1 GCA_028685445.1 Bacilli bacterium | reverse complement strand
AAAAGAAGCATTAATGACTCTTAAAGAAAAAGGATATAAGTTAATCTTTATAACTGCACGAGGAAGTGATTATGAATTTTTTATAGATTATGATTATGTTGGAGTTACAGAAGAGATTTTTAAAAAATATAATATACCTTATGATAAAATAATATATAGATGCTATCCTAAAGGATTAAAAGCTAAAGAAGAAAAAATAGATATTTTTATTGATGATAAAGAAGAAAACTTAGATGATATTTCAAAACATGGAATTAAATGTATAAAAAAAGTAGATAATCTTACAAATAAAAGTAATTATAAACAATTCGATAATTGGGAAGATATTTTGAAATATATTTTGAAATTAGAGGGGGAATTAAATGGAAAGTAGATTAATATCAGGAGAAGAACAAGAAAATGATTTTTTTGAAAAAACACTTAGACCACAGTATATTGATGAATATATTGGTCAAAGCGAAGTTAAAGAAAACATAAGAATATTTATTCAAGCTGCTAAGTTAAGAAAAGAAGCGCTTGATCATGTTTTATTATATGGTCCTCCTGGATTAGGAAAAACAACATTAGCTCATATAATTGCTAATGAACTTGGATCTGATATAAAAACCACGACGGGGCCAGCACTAGAAAAAAGTGGGGATTTAGCAGCTGTATTATCTAGCCTTGAACCAGGAGATGTTCTTTTTATAGATGAAATACACCGAATACCTAAATTTATTGAAGAAATATTATATCCTGCAATGGAAGATTTTTCACTAGATATAATTGTAGGCTCAGAAGGGTCAAGTAGATGCATCAAAATAGATTTACCACCTTTTACTTTAGTAGGTGCAACAACTAGAGCAGGAGATATCTCCGCGCCTCTTAGAGATCGTTTTGGAATTGTCTCTAAATTAAATTATTATACTGAAAAAGAATTACAAGAAATTATTAATCGTACTAGTAGAGTCTTAAACATGAATATTGATTCTATAGCAAGTTTAGAGCTTGCTAAAAGAAGCCGTAAAACACCAAGAATAGCTAATAGATTGTTTAAAAGAGTTAGAGATTTTACTCAGGTAGAAGGAAAAGAATTAATAGATTTAGAAACAACAAAAAACTCTTTAAACAAATTAAAAGTCGATAAATTTGGTTTAGATCAAATAGATATTGAGTATTTAGAATCGTTAATAGATAAATTTAATGGAGGACCAGTAGGAGTTGAAACTATAGCATCTTCTATTGGTGAAGAAGTAACTACTTTAGAAGATGTTGTAGAGCCTTATCTTCTTCAAGAAGGCTTTATTAAAAGAACTCAAAGAGGTAGAGTTGCTACAGAACAAAGTTATAATCATATTAAAGGAGAAGGAGTATGAATAAAAAATTAAAAACTGCTTTAAATAGAGAAATAAAAAGACAAGAAGAAAATATAGAATTAATAGCTAGTGAAAACTATGTATCTAAACCAATTTTGAAATTACAAGGAAGTATTCTAACAAATAAATATGCCGAAGGTTATCCTGGTAAAAAATATTATGGTGGTTGTGAAAATATTGACACAATAGAAAATCTAGCGATAGATCTTGCTTGTAAATTATTTGGTTCAAAATTCGCAAATGTCCAGCCACATAGCGGCTCATCAGCAAATCTTGCCGTTTATAAAGCGCTTTTAAATCATAAAGATAAAGTGATGGGGATGGATCTTTCAAATGGTGGACATTTAACCCATGGTCACCCACTGAATTTTAGTGGGTTGGATTACGAGATTATAAGCTATACGCTAGATAGCGAAACTGAATTAATTGATTATGAAAAAGTTAGAGAGATAGCATTAAAAGAAAAACCTAGAATGATAATTGCTGGAGCTAGTGCTTACTCACGAATTATAGACTTCAAAAAATTTAAAGAAATAGCGGATGAAATAGGAGCTTATTTATTTGTAGATATGGCACATATAGCTGGCTTAGTAGCAGCAGGCATTCATCCATCACCAGTAGGAGTTGCTGATATAGTTACAACAACTACTCATAAAACTCTAAGAGGACCTAGAGGAGGATTAATTTTAACTAATAATGAAGAAATAGCTAAAAAAATAGATAGAGTAGTTTTTCCTGGTATTCAAGGAGGACCTTTAATGCATGTTATAGCAGCTAAAGCACAATGTTTTCATGAAGCAATAGATGAATCCTTTGCTCAGTATCAAATAGAAGTAGTAAAAAACTCAAGAGTTTTAGCGAAAACTTTAAAAGAAGAGGGCTTTAGAATAATTAGTGATGGAACAGATAATCATATGTTCTTAGTTGAAGTGAAATCTAAAAATTTAACAGGCAAAGAAGCAGAAAAAATTCTAGATAGTATTCATATAACAGTAAATAAAAATACAATTCCTAATGATTCTGAATCTCCTTTTAAAACAAGTGGTATTAGAATAGGAACACCAGCAATGACAACAAGAGGTTTAAAGGAAAAAGAATTTATAAAAATAGGAAAGATTATATCAGAAGCACTTAAAAATAAAAATGATATTAAAGTCTTAGAAAAGCTATCACAAGAAGTACTTAATTTAACAAAACAGTATCCGATATATAAAAAAGGAGTGTAAAATGACCAAGTGGGACAATGAATATATAAAACTGTGTAAAAAAATATTAGAAGATGGAATAGAAGTAGAAAATAGAACAGGAATAAATTCAATAAAATTAGATGGTTATTATTTTGAACTAGACTTAGGGGAAGAGTTTCCTGTACTTACTACAAAACAATTATATTTTAAGCAAGCAATCATAGAACTTCTTTGGATTTACCAGGTTCAGTCAAATGATGTAAGGTGGCTTCAAGAACGTGGAGTTCATATATGGGATGAATGGATGATAAATAAAGATGGTAAATGGAAAGCAGATCAAATAATATTAGATGAAAATAACAAATTGGTAAAAAGAAAAATTGAAAAAGATTTTGGTAAAGATATGGCATACACTATAGGAACTTCTTATGGTTATATTGTAAAGAGATATAAGTTTATTGATAAACTAATTAATACTCTTAAGAATAATCCTAATGATAGACGGATGGTATTTAATTTATGGCAAGATGAATTTATGCCAACTGCAGTTCTTCCATCATGTGTTTGGGGAACTGAATGGAATGTTACTGGAGATGTTTTAAATCTTTGGGTTCATCAAAGAAGTTCTGATGTACCACTGGGACTTCCCTTTAACGTTACTCAGTATGCTGTATTAGCAAACTTAATCGCTCACTTTACAAATCTTAAAGTAGGTAAAATGAGATATAGTATAAATGATCCTCATATTTATGTAAATCAAGTAGAAGGTATTAAAAAGCAAATTAAAAGATATGAAAATTCTAAAGAATATCCTGCTCCTAAATTATGGATAAACAAAGAAGTTAAAAGCTTCTATGAACTAGATAATTCAAAAGAATTAAAAGATATAAAAATAGAAGGGTATGAACATATGGGACCAATTAGTTTCCCAATAGCGCAGTAATATGGAAAATTTAGCATTAATAGTAGCCGTAGGTAAAAACAATGAAATAGGCTACAAAAATAAATTACTCTGGCATTTACCTAATGATTTAAAATACTTTAAACAAAAAACTCTTAATAAAACGATAATTATGGGTAGAAAAACATATGAGTCATTACCAAATAAATTACCTAACAGAAAACATATAATTATTACTAAAGATTTAAATTATGTATGCGATGAAAAGATATGTCATACTATAAAAAGTGTTTTAGATTATATAAAAACCACTAAAGAAGAGTGTTTTATAATAGGTGGTTCTTCTATATATAAAGAATTTATTCCATATACAAAATACTTATACATAACTAAAATAGAAGATACAAAAGAAGCAGATGTATTCTTTCCAGAAGTAACTGAAGAAAATTATCATATAGAGCTTCTTGGTGAGAATGAAGATAATAATATAAAATATAAATTTTATAAGTATATAAAAAAAGATTAGTAATAACTAATTTTTTTGTTTGAATCAAAAATTATTCTATCAAAGATATCAATAAAAATCATTTGAGCAATATAAATTATTAGTTTTAAAAAGTTTAGAACAAATAAATCTTGCTTAGTATTTTGTGAAAGAAATAGAAATTAGCTTAACAATTTATAGACATCGTGTTAACGATTTGGTACTATTTTAATAGGTATGCTTAAAGAAAGTGGGATTTAAAAATGAATGCAGAAGTAAAATTTAAAACAAATGAATACAACTATTATAACCGCGCAGTAGGAATAATTAAGAAAAATGATAAATATCTAATATTAAATGTGGATGACTCAGCTTATTACCATATACCAGGAGGACACATTGAAATAGGAGAGGACTCTTTAGTGGCAGTTACTAGAGAGATAAAAGAAGAACTAGGCTATACAGTTAAAACAGCAAGCTTATTTTGTATACAAGAAAACTTTTATAAAAAAAAATCAGCAGTACAACATGGAGTAGAGTATTATTATTTAATTGAAACTGAAGAAGAACTTGAAACTATTGACAGAGTAGTTATAGATATTGACCGTGGAGTAGATAAAAGCCTACAAATTAAATGGGTTTCTATAGAAGATTTAAAAGAAATAGATCTAAGGCCGTTTACTGTTAAAAATTTAATGATTAATAATAAACTTAATACTTTAACTCATATTATTCAAAGAGATTAATAATGATGCTCCTAGATATTGTTTTGTAAAAAAGGAAGCATTAGAATCTGGGTTTGATAAAACATATAAATGGAGAAAAACAGAAAATAATCGCTTAACTGATGTTATAGAAACTATTAATGCATTTAAAAAACTTAATATAAAAAATAAAGCTTGAAACATTTTGTTTTTTCAAGCTTTTTTGTTGTATAATAAATATGGATGTGATTACTTGAAAACAGAAGATTATAATTATGACCTACAGAATCATTTAATAGCGCAAAGTCCGCTAGAAAAAAGAAGTGAATCAAAGCTTTTAGTTTTAGATAAAGAAACAGGAGAGATAACTCACCATAAATTCAGTGAAATAATTAACTATTTAAATAAAGGTGATGCTCTTGTTATTAATAACACTAAAGTATTACCAGCTAGATTAATTGGAGAAAAAGAAGAAACTCATGCTGTAATAGAAATGCTTCTTTTAAAAGAGATTAAAAATAATACTTGGGAAACATTAATTAAACCACAAAAAAGAATAAAAAAAGGTACGAAAATAAAATTTACCAACAAATTATTAGCTGAAGTAGTTGAAATTAAAACAGAAGGATTAACAATAGTAAAACTTATTTTTAATGGAGTATTACTTGAAATATTAGAACAATTAGGAGAAATGCCTCTTCCTCCATATATACATAAAAAATTAAAGGATAAAAATAGATATCAAACAGTATATGCCGAGAAAGAAGGGTCAGCTGCTGCACCAACAGCAGGGCTTCATTTTACTAATGAATTATTTCAAAAAATAGAAGAAAAAGGAATTAAAATAATAAAAATTACTCTCCACGTAGGTCTGGGAACTTTTAGACCAGTAAATGTACAAGATCTAAAAAAACATACGATGCATACTGAGTATTATGAAATATCAAAAGAAGCTGCTAATCAAATAAACAAAATAAAAGATTCCGGAGGAAAAATAATTGCAGTAGGAACGACAACAGTAAGAGCACTTGAATCGTCAACAATAAATAATAAAGTAAACGAAATAAAAGGAGAAACAAATATTTTTATATATCCCGGATATAAATTTAAAATAACAGATTCTTTAATCACAAACTTTCATTTACCTAAAAGTACTCTTTTAATGCTTGTTTCAGCTTTATCAAGAAAAGAATATATATTACATTCATATAATGAAGCTATCAAAAAGGAATACAGGTTTTTCTCATTTGGTGATTCAATGATAATAAAATGATTTTATAATTTTTTAAAAAACAACATATTAGAAATATATGTAACTACATTAATAACATAAAAAACTTTAATAAATTGATTTTTGTTAAAGTTTTTTATGTTATAATTATTAGGAGGTATCTATGAAAATAAAATATGAGTTAATAAAAGAAGAAAAACAATCTAAAGCTCGCTTAGGTAAGATCATAAGCAAATATGGGGAGTATGAGACTCCTATGTTTATGCCTGTTGGCACGCAAGCGACTGTTAAAACTTTATCACCTGAAGAGATAAAAGAGATTGGAACTGGAATAATTTTATCTAATACATATCATTTATGGCTTCGTCCTGGTGAGGATGTTATTGCTAAAGCTGGTGGTCTTCATAGTTTTATGAATTATAGTGGACCTATTTTAACTGATAGCGGTGGATTCCAAGTTTTTAGCTTAGCAAAACCTAAAGATATTACAGAAGAAGGAGTAACATTTAAAAGCCATATTAATGGGGATAAATTATTTTTAACGCCAGAAATATCAATGAATATTCAGAACAAATTAGGATCTGATATTGCTATGAGTTTTGATGAATGTCCTCCAGCATCTGCTAATTATGAATATATGAAAAAAAGTGTTGAAAGAACTCTAAGATGGGCTAAAAGAGGAAAAGAAGCTTTTAATAATCCAGATCAATGCTTATTTGGAATTATTCAAGGTGGATATTTTGAAGATTTAAGAAAACACTCGGCTCTTGAAACAGTGAAGATTGGTTTTGATGGTTATGCAATAGGTGGAGTTGCAA
Organism: Bacilli bacterium; assembly: GCA_028685445.1. Classification (GTDB taxonomy): domain Bacteria; phylum Bacillota_I; class Bacilli_A; order RF39; family UBA660; genus DUUS01. The sequence continues at coordinate 2,487 of JAQUDY010000034.1, read as the reverse complement.
ATGATAATGAGTCTAAAGAAGAAATGTATAAAGCAATACAATATTCAACCCCTTATATGCCTTCTGATAAGCTTCGTTACTTGATGGGAGTAGGAGATCCAATTGACTTGATAGAAGGAGTTATAAGAGGTGTCGATATATTTGATTGTGTTATTCCAACTAGGTTAGCGCGTCATGGACATGCATATACTAAATATGGTAAAATAAATTTGCGTAATGCAAAATATAAAGAAGACTTTTCACCTGTTGATGATTGTGATTGTTATGCATGTAAAAGTTATACTAAGAGTTATATCCGTCACTTGCTAGTAGCAGGAGAGACATTTGGTTCTAGGTTATTATCTGTTCATAATATTTATTTTCTTCATAAAATAATGAGTAATATAAGAACTGCTATAAGAGAAGATAATTTATTAGAATATAAAGATAAGTTTATAAAGGAGTATTATGGAGAAAATTAAATTAAGATATATATTATATTTTATTGGTATTTTCAGCACTTTAATATTAGGTATTTCAGCTTATAAAGCTGAAAAGAAACATGAAGAGAGATTATATCATGTTCTTCATAGTAAAATTAAAGAAACTGCTAAGGAATGTTATTTAGAAAAAAAATGTGATAAAACAATAATATTACAAGATTTATATGATAAAGAATATTTAGAAGAATTATTTGATCCTGTTACTAAAGAAAAACTAGATCCAAATTTATGTTTAGAGTATAAAAATGAAGAAGTTAGCTTTTGTTCATAACGCTTCTTTTTTATTTCGCATATAGAAAGAGGGAATTATGTTAAAAATATTAAAACAATTAAATAAAAAAGAGAATATGTTAATAATATTAGTTTTAATGCTTACGGTGTTTCAAGTATTTCTTGATTTAAAAGCACCAGAATATATGGCAGAAATCACTAGATTAGTTCAAACAAAAGGAAGTAAAATAATTGATATTTTAACCCAAGGGGGATTTATGCTCCTTTGTGCACTTGGAAGTTTAGCAGGCGCCATTATAGTTGGTTATTTAGCTTCTTTTATATCTTCATCTTTTTCTTTTAGATTAAGAAAAACATTATTTACAAAAGTAGAAGATTTTAGTATGGAAGAAATTAAAGCTTTTTCTACTAATAGCTTAATAACTAGAACAACTAATGATATAACTCAAGTTCAAATGTTTATATCAGTTGGGATGCAAATATTATTAAAATCTCCAATTCTTGCAATATGGGCTATTTTTAAAATATTAGATAAAAGTAAAGAATGGACAACTTTGACTGCAGGCTCTGTTTTCTTTTTAATTATTTATATTATTATAATTATAAGCTTTGTGTTACCAAAATTTAAAAAAGTTCAAAAAAATATAGATAAATTAAATGGAGTTGCTAGAGAAAATTTACTTGGAATAAAAGTAGTAAGAGCTTTTAATGCTGAGGAGTATCAAGAAAAAAAGTTTTCTTTAGTAAATGATGAATTAACAAAAACTCAAACCTTTATTCAAAGAATGATGTCAACTCTTCATCCAATGATGCATTTAATTATGTATATTATGACACTTGGTATATATTTTATCGGTGCTTATTTGATAGATGCAGCAAATTTCACATCTAAGTTAGGGATATTTAGTGACATGGTTGTTTTTTCAACATATGCTATGATGATTTTGATGTCGTTTGTGATGCTTGCTATGATTTTTATTATTTATCCCAGAGCTAGCGTATCTGCAACTAGAATAAATGAAGTTTTGGATGTCTCATCAAAGATTATAGATGGTGATATTGACCGTGATTTAAGTGACATAAGAGGAATGGTAGAATTTAAGAATGTATCTTTTAAATATCCGGATGCTGATGAATATATTTTAAAAGACATATCTTTTAAAATAAAACCAAACGAAACCTTTGCTATTATTGGTTCAACAGGATCGGGAAAATCAACATTAATTAATTTATTACCTAGATTTTATGATGTAACATCTGGTTCTATACTAGTTAATAATATTGATGTTAAAAATTATAAACAAGAATTTTTAAATGATAAAATTGGATATGTTCCTCAAAAAGCAGGGATGTTTTCTGGGACTGTTATAGAAAATGTAGCTTACGGAAGTAAGAGTAAAGGTAAAGGAACTAATAAGTTAAAAAGAGCAATAGAAATTGCTCAAGCAAAAGACTTTGTTGAAAACTTAGAAAAAAAATATCAAGCTCATATTGCTAGAGGAGGTACTAATGTATCTGGTGGTCAGAAACAAAGGTTATCCATTGCTAGAGCAATAATCAAAGAACCAGAAATATATATATTTGATGATACATTTTCTGCACTTGATTATAAAACTGATTTAAAATTAAGACAAGAATTAAGAAAAGCTACCAACAGTGCTACATCTATAATAGTTTCACAAAGAATAGGGACAATATTACATGCTGATCAAATATTAGTTTTAGACGAAGGAAAAATAGCGGGCCTTGGAACTCATAAAGAACTTTTAAAAAC
>JAQUDY010000033.1 GCA_028685445.1 Bacilli bacterium | reverse complement strand
GCTTGCCCGATCACCCAGGGGAGGATGCCGGACAGGGGTAGCCCAGGGGGGGGTTATATATATCATAATGTTAAAAAGTAATAATTTTATTTTAAAACAGTATGAAATAAATAAAATATCTTATACTAATTAATAATAGTAAAAATATCATTTTGGTGTTAAATTTTGTTTTAAAAATAAAAAAAATCATAAAATTGATTGCTTTTATTTTAATGAAATGCTATTATTAATATAGTAAAGGAGGATATTCATAATGAACGAAGGAAAAGGTAACACTATATTATTAATGATTGTTGGAATAGCTACTTTATTAGTAGCTGTAATAGGTGCAACATTCGCATACTTTACAGCTGTTTTATCTGGTGCAGAAACAGGTGAAACAATGAGAATCAATTCGGCTACTATAGGAACCTCTTACGAAGGTGGAGAAGCTATATTAGCGCATAATATGACACATGGTCCAGAATCAAAAGGAGAAAAAAAGTTTACGATATCAGCAACTTCTTCAGGAAGCTCTGATGTTTTATATGATCTCGGGCTAGTAATTACAACTAATACATTTAGTGTTGGGGCATTAAAATATACACTTACTATTGATCCTAGTTCTTCATCAGGTGGAGTAAAAGCTCCAGAAGTTACAACTCAGACTAGTATTCCAAATAGTGGAACACATTCTTTAGGAAGCGGCAAGTTTACAGCTCCTACTTCTGGGCAGGAAGCACATACATATTTGCTTAATATTTATTTTCCAGACCCTGGTGTTGAAGATAATATAAATCAAGGTAAATTACTATATGCTCATTTAGATATTAACGTTAGAACAAGCGGAGAAGACCAAACAACACAACCTTAAAATAAAATGAAGGAGGATAAAAATAATGACAGGAAATAGAACGAATACATTATTATTAACTGTAATTGGAGTAGCTACACTATTAGTTGCCGTAATAGGTGCAACATTTGCATACTTTACTGCTAATATTTCTGGTGGAGATCAAGGAACAACGATCACTGTTGGTGCTGGTGAATTAAAAATTGTTTATCAAGGTGGAGAAATGTTATTATCAGATGATATTGAGCCAGCAGTAAATGAACCAGCAATGATTAAAACCTTTACTGTTACAGGAAGTAACACTACAGAATCAATAATGCCTTATGAATTAGAGTTTGTAATAACAGAAAATACATTTACCGATAATGCTCTTAGTTATACTTTAACTTCAACAAGCACTGATAATAATGGTCAAATAGTTGGTCAAATAACAGAAACACCCATATTAGGTGGCGCTAGAACTATTAGTTTAGGTAACGGTAACTTTTCAGGAGTTGTTGCTAACAAAGAACATAGCTATGAATTAAAAGTGTTTTTTCAAGAAACTCATGTAGTTCAAGATGAAAACAAAGGTAAAACATTTGGTGCTTATGTAAATACTAAAGTAGGAGCAATTTCTACTACTTCAACACCATAAATATAAATAGTAATAATAATTAATGAATATCTTTTATATAAAAAGCATATTAAATAAAAAAGAAAAATTATTTTAAATTTTTCTTTTTTATTTAATAATCGATATATTATATAGATTAATCTTATAAAAACAAGTTGTTAATTCTTGCTTTTTTATATTAAACAGCTTATAATGTAGTATAGAGAATAGAATAGGTGGTACTATGATAAATAGTCCTAAAGATGATGAGAATAACATAAAAGGATCTTTAGAATATGTTTTAAAATTATTATCAACAGCTATAATAGTAGTACTTCTTTTAGTGGGAGCTTTTTTAATTTATTATGTATTTTCAAATAAAATCAGCGCAGCTAAAAAAGGAATTCCTCCAAAAATATCTTTATATACAATTGTCAGTGGTAGTATGGAACCTGCAATTAAAGTATCTGATATTATATTAAATGTTAGAGTAACAGATTTTACTTCTTTAAAAGTGGGAGATGTAATAACTTATAAATCAGATAACGCTCTAATAGCGGATACGGATATGACTATCACCCATAGAATTCTAGATATAAAAATAAATGAAGAAAATAATAAAAGAGAGTTCATTACTAAAGGAGATGCAAATACATCAGCAGATCTGCTTCCTATTCAAGAACAGGACATAATTGGGAAAACGGTCTTAAAAATACCGCAATTAGGAAAAATTCAATTATTCCTTGCTACAAAAATAGGCTGGCTTTTTATAGTATTAATTCCAGCCTTAGGAATTATAATCTATGATATTTTAAAACTATTTAAAGTGTTGGGAGTAACAGGCAGAGCTGAAAATATAAAAGGTGACATTTCTATTTTAAAGGAAAATGAAGAAAATAAAAAAATTTTAGAAACATTAGAAAGAATAAAAAAGCATCCGATACAAACAAAAGACACATTTAATCAAAAAGAAGCTGATTTTACAGATGATAAAATTAGTGAACAAAAAGAGTTATTAATTAATAATTTCGATCAAAAGATTTTAGAAAAAATCACCACTAACTTTAGTGATAAACAAGTAGATGTAAAAGAAGATTTAACAGGTTCATCATTAGTAAAAGAAAAGTCAAATGATAAAGAAGAGATTCTTAATAGGATAGCAGCTTTAAATAAAAAAATTGAAGAAAAGAAACAAGAAAAAGAAATATCTTCTATGAAAAAAAATAATATACAAAAAGAAGATATAAAACCAATTGAAGTAAACTCTATTAATAAATCAAATATAAATAGAAAGCAAGAAACTAAAAAAGAAGCACACCCAAATAACAAGATAAGCTCTAAAAATAAATCTATACCTAAAAATCAAAATCAAAGAAAAGATAAGCCATCAAAGAATCAAAATAACAAATTTGATCAAACGAATCAATCAAAAAAGAACCAAAATAACAAATTTGATCAAACGAATCAATCAAAAAAGAACCAAAATAACAAACACAATATAAACAACAAAAACAAAACCAAAAGTAATAACCAGCAAAACCAGAAGAATAAAAAAGCTCAACAAAAGAAATTGTCTACTTTAAAAAACTCCCCAGGTAATAACAACATAAAATTTAAAGGAAACAATTTAAATAAAAAGGTTAATAAAAACAATAATAAGTCTTTTGACAAATTTTCTAAGTAATGATATTATACAAAACATAAAATTCTCTATATAGAGAATTTTTGTTTTGTTAGGAGATTTTATGACAAAAGAAGCTTTTAAATATCTTTTAGAGATTTTTGTGATATCTTTTTTGCTTGCTTTTAGCATTCCATCATGGAATTTAATAAGCGCTAGTACAAAGCGAATAGATTTACAAAACGAATCTTTAGAACAAGGGTTACAAATACATTTAATTAATAAAACTGATACAAAAATTATAGATTCAAATTATGATTTTACTCCAGTTAGTTTCTTTATTAATAATAATTCTAAAACAAATAAAAAAGGAGAAATATTGTTATTATATTCTAAATTATCAACAATTAATTATAAGGATTTAATAATCTATGTTAATAAAGATCCTTATGATTTATGTGATTTAATTATAATAGATAATAAAGATTATTATATTTTTAAAATTAAAGATTTAATTTTGGATTCATATAGTTATATGGAATATACATTAAATTATAAAGTGAAAAATGATGTTACATTTGACAAAATAATTGGAAAATATTTTGATGCAAAGTTAGAAATAACGCAAAATTCGTAACAATTTATAAATGAATTTTGTGTTGTTTTTTGTTGACTTTCATATTAGATAGTGTTAGTATAAGACCCATAAATGATTCAGGGGTGAGTTTTTATGTATGAAGAAAAAAGAATGGAATTTGATTGGAAAGGTTTCTTATTAAAGTTAGCGCTTTTAATAGTCGTGATTATTTTAATAATTAAATTATTACCTTTAAATAATAAATCTCCAAAAGAATTAAGTACAGAGTTTAAAAATAATATGGCTACTCTAAGAATAAAAGGTAATAGCTATTTTACTGCAGATAAGCTACCTGTTAATAATGAAGAGAGTATTAAAGTTAGTTTAGATGATTTAGTTAAAGTTGGAGCAATTAGAGATCTTCAAGATGCAGATGGAAATTCATGTGATATAAATAAAAGTTATGTTAAAGCGACTAAAGATCATGAAAGTTATGAATTGGAAATTTATTTAAAATGTGGTTCTGAAGAAAATACTACTTATGTTTATATTGAAGAAAGAGCAAATTCAAACTTAAAAGTACCAACCACAGAAACAACTAAAACAAGTAAGGTAACCACAGTTACTAAAGATGAAAAACCTAACCATAATAATGGACAGAATAATAATTTTAGCCAAAATAATAATACTCAATATATTACAAGTAAAGTTATTAAGACAGTAAAACCTGCTAGTAACGTTTCGGTTATTTTTAATAGCAATGGTGGAACTAAAATTAGTACTCAGTACATAAAAATAGGATCGACTTCAATAAGACCGTCTAATCCTACTAAAGCTGGTTATATATTCTTAGGATGGTTTTATAATAATCGTGAATATAATTTTAACTCTCCAGTTAACTCTAATATTATTTTAATAGCTAAGTGGGTCCCAGGAGATTATATTAAACCAATTATTACAACAAAAAAAACTACTACTACAACTAAGAGGACAACTACATCATCAATTATTAATAATAGATATACTGTTCAGTTTAATAGTAATGGAGGATCTTATAGACCTTATCAGATTGTAACATATGGTGATTATGCAACACCTCCTATAGCACCAGTTAAACCTAACGCTACTTTTGTTGGTTGGTATTTAGGAAACAAAAAATATAATTTTAATACTAGAGTTTATAACAATATGACATTAATAGCAAAATATGAAGTAACGGAAAATTATAAAACAATAGTTTATTCTGCGGGGTGGGGAGCTAAAACAAAGGTTTTTACGGTAACTCATAAATTAAATACTCCAGAGATGTTAAAAAACCGCGATTATAAAAATGTTAGAATTGATTCTTTAAAATATGTAAAAGGAATAACTACTGCTCATGATTTAAATAATTATAGGCTATATCACTCAGCAACTTTCGATCAGCAAAGTAGTAATTTTGACTTTACATCAGGGACTGTTAAAAATTTAGCTTATATTAATACGGCCGAGTTTACTAAATTATCTATTGCTAACTCTAACAGGACAATAACTTGGAAGGGTAATGTTAAAGATCAGTGTGAAACTTCATTTAATTTTTATCCAGTTACTAATGCATGCATGTATGGAATTGTGTATGAAGTTAATTGGCATTATGATATTATTAAATAACCTTAGGGTTATTTTTTAATGAAAAAAAGTAGTATAAACTACTTTATAATATAAGGATCGTTTAATGTTCCTGTGCCGCTTTTGTATAATAGATTAGGACTTAAATTAACAGCTATTGCAATTCCGCTTGTATTTGATGCATTAGCTAAAGATAACCCATAATCTAATTTAAAGACTTTGAAACTACTATCTTTATCTGCTGTTAATGTCCAAGTGTTAGATTCTAACTTAGCTAAAAAGTTATAGTTAGTGCAGCTAATGCTCGATGTCGTAGTGCAATTTTCATCTAAACTAGCTTGTAAGTATTCATTTACTTGAATTAGGCCAAGTACTTGGTCTTTTATAAGATTAGAACATTCAATGGTTCCATCGTTGTTAGTGTCTGTTTCAGCTCTTTTTCCAATACATAAGTCTTGTTTAGAAAAATATGCTTTAACTTCATCACTAAAAAACTGTTCTTTATTATATATTTCTTCTAATTTATTTTTTATTCTACTATTAATATTATTAGCAACAAAATCATTTATTCCTGTGTTTGATTTTTTATCTAAGTTATATCTGTTATCCCAAGTTGATGATTCAGATTTTTTATTTTCAATAATTCTAATTGTATCATCAGCATTTATCTTGATTATTCTCCAGATTTTATCATTAAAATGTAAATAATTTTTTATGTTTTCTCCTCTAAATAAATATGTGCTTCCGTACTCGTATAATCCCTCACCAGTTTTAACTAAATTATCTTCTTTTATTTGATTGACAAATGTTACTGGTTTTATATCGTTTCCACAAGTCAATTTAGGTAGGTATAAATAATAACCATTATTGTTTGTAACTATTATCTCGCCAGTGCAAGTAGCACCTGATGTTAACTTTAGTTCTTTAAAATAGCCACTTGATATAAAATGTCCGGTTGATAACGTTGTACTTTCTCCTTCATTTGGTAATGAATCTTTATTTTTGTTATAATAACTTTTGGATAAGGTTATTAATTTATTTTCTAATTCATCTATTGTATATTTTTTATTTTTAACACAGCTGCTAAATAATGCGATTATAATAATAAAAAGTATTATAATACCAGCAGCTATTCCCATTATTCTTAATAATTTTAGATCAATTTTCATAATTTAAAGTTACTCCTCCATCTGCTTTAAATTATATCAAAATATACATATGAATACAATTATTTATTTCAATCTAAATGCTAATATGATATGATAATCATGAAAGAAGGAAACAGCAATGGTAAAAAATAAAAAAGTAAAAACTTCTAAAAAAGTTAAGTCAAATAAGATAATTATAGGAATAATAGCTTTGTTATTAATTATATTAGGAGCAATTTATATAATTGATAATAAAAAGCCAAAATTGATTTTAGATAATATAATAAAATTCCCTAAAGAAGAAGTTATAGAGAAGAAAGTAGAGATAGTAGATATAGACTCAAAAACGAGACCGTATGCGGTAATGATTAACAATATAGGTGCGGCAAGACCTCTCCAAAGTGGGCTTCAAGATGCATATATCATTTATGAGATTATTGTTGAAGGTGGATTAACTAGGTATTTAGCTTTATTTTCAGACGTTGATGTCAAACGAATAGGATCTATTAGAAGTGCTAGACATTATTTTTTAGATTATGCTTTAGAAAATGATGCGATTTATGTTCATCATGGACAATCTCCTCAGGCAAAAACTGATTTTAGCAAATTAGGAATTGATAGAATTGCAGTAGATAGCTCTAAAACAGGATGGAGAGATCGTACATTAAAAGTTTCTAGCGAACATACTTTATTTACTAGTACAGAAAACTTAGCTAAAGGAGTAGGCAGTAAAAGATCTGAAAAAAACAAAGATTTTTTACTTAAATATAGCGTAGATGCACTTGATTTAAATAAAGTAGAAAATTCTAAAGTTGCTAATAATGTTATAGTGCAATATTCTGGTTCAGTAACATCTTCATATACGTATGATAGTGAAAATAAAGTATACAATAGAAGTGTTAATAATAAGGAGCATAAAGATTATATTACTGGAAAACAATATAGTTTTAAGAATATTTTAGTATACCAAGTGCCAAATTATAGTATTGGAGATAAATCAGGTAGACAAAATATAGATAACATAGGATCAGGTACTGGTTATTATATTTCAGAAGGTATTGCGGTACCAATTAGCTGGACTAAACAATCTCGTTCTTCTAAAACTATTTATAAATATGAAAATGGAGAAGAGCTAGTAGTAAATGATGGTAACACTTTTATTCAAATTCAGCCTAAGAATAAAACTTTAACAATTAACTAATTATATTAGCTAAGCCATCATATAATTAGTTAAGTTTAAAATAGAAAGGGAAATAAGTTTATGTTAGAATTTATTATTAATAATTATTTAATAATTATGATCATTTCTTTATTTTTAATATTTGCTTTAATCGGTTATATAATTGATTCTTTTAGAATCCAAAAAAGAGAAGAATCAAAAGAAGTGATTTTAAATGAAGAAGTACCAGCTTCTGAAGAAGAATTAGAAATAACCAATGCTTTAGAACCATCAGAAGAAATCATCCAAAAAGAAGAGGTTATCTCATCAATTCCAGAAGAAAATAAACAAGAACCAGTAATTCCAGAAGTCGAAGAAATCAAAGATAATAAGTAATATTATCTTTTTTCTTTACTAAGTTGTAGTAGTAATTTAAATTATTATTTGATATAATACTTATGCTACTAAAGGAGTGATTTAAATTGACTTTATTATCAGTATGGAGTGTTATTACTAAGATTTTAGACATAAGTATCGTTTGGTTTATGTTTTATTATTTACTTAAAAATTTAAGAAAAAATGTCAAATTAGTTTTAATTTTCAAAGGTGTAGCAATTATTGTTGTTATTAAATTAATCAGTAGTTTACTTAACTTATATACAATTGGTTTATTATTAGAATATGTAATTTCTTGGGGACCTTTAGCTTTAATAATTATTTTTCAACCAGAAATTCGAGCGGTTTTAGAGTCTATTGGACGCAGTCAATTACTTGGAAGACACAAGGTATTAACTGTAGATGAACGCGAACGAGTAGTTTACGAAATAATGAATGCAATAGAATTTTTAAAAAGAAATCGTATAGGTGCTCTTTTAGTTATAGAAAGAAATGTCTCTTTACAAGAATATATAGAGCCTGCAAATAAAATATATGCAGATATTACAGCAGCATTATTAGAAGCAGTATTCTTTCCTGCAAATCCACTTCATGATGGAGGGGCAATTATTCAAGGTGATAAGTTAACATGCGCAGGAGCAGTTTTTAAAACTAGCATGAATCCTAATATAAGTAAAAAGTTAGGAACACGTCACAGAGCAGCATTAGGAATAGCTGAAGAAACTGATGCAATAGCATTAGTAGTATCAGAAGAAACAGGAAGAATAAGCATCGCTGTTGATAGTAATTTGAATTATAATTTAACATTAGAAGAATTTAAAATATTACTATTAGATGAACTTAAACCTAAAATGGAAGTATTCTATGATGCTGATGAAGAAGAAGGTGATGAAGATGAATAAAATATTTAATCCTTTCAGAGCATTGTTCAAGATTATATATAACATAATAGATAAACTTATAGTTGTTCCTGTTAGTAGAATAATTTACCGAATAAGTGAATTATTAAAAAATAATAGTGGACGATTAGAAAAAATATTAAATAGACCAAATATTTTAATTTATGTCTCATTATTTAGTGCTATCATCATCTTTTTATTAATTGATACTAAAGCAATAAACCTAGTGACAGAAGAAGCAGAGATTATCTCAGCCCAACAAGTTAAAATCATATATAATGAAGAAGCTTATGTAGTTGAAGGTGTTCCAGAATCTGTTCATATAACTTTAATT
>JAQUDY010000032.1 GCA_028685445.1 Bacilli bacterium | reverse complement strand
ATCATTCTTCTCATAATCGTAATCATATATTCATGAGGTATGTTTTTATAAATTGCTTCTTGAATATCGGTAAATTTAACAATATGAACTTTAATATATCCACTATAGTGACTTAATATTTTAGCAAGAGTCAAAACTTTATTTTTTGCAGCCTCACTAGTGTGAGGAGGACTTTCAAAATAGACTGCTTCCAGACGAACTCCCCTTTTTAAAGCAAGATATCCAGCAACAGGAGAATCTATTCCGCCAGATAACATCAACAGCCCTTTTCCTAAAGTCCCTACTGGATAACCTCCTATTCCCATTACTTTTTCAAAATAAATGTAACTTTTTTTAACGCGAATTTCTATATTTATTTCTAATTCTGGCTCATGAATATTTACATTTATATTAGAAATATTTTTTAATATAATTCCACCTATTTTTTTATTTATTTCAACACTAGTTAACGGATAATTTTTATCACTTCTTTTAGTTTTTACTTTAAAGGTTTGAAATTCTTCTTCATTTAATAACTGAAGTAATTCTTTGGTTATTTCATTTATATCTGTAGTAAAGATTTCATAGGCAACATTAATCTCATGGATTCCAAATGTATCAGTTAATATTTTTACTACTTTTTCAAAATCATCGGTTTCAATGAACATTCTTCCTTTATCATAAGATAAGGTATGAGAAATATCTCTTAGTGATAATGAAATATTATCTTTTAAAGTTTTAATAAAAAAAGATATATTATCTTTTTTAGTAGTTAACTCACCATATTTAATAATAATTATTTTTTTCATTTTTATCCCTCTTTATTTTTTTAGTGTTGTCCAAGTATTTTGAACTTGATCAAGAGCTGAAGTTAATTTTATTTCTGGATTAGAAGTTATTAAATTGATAAATTTTAAAGACCCTTCTTTACTCAATACATGTTTATTTTTATTACTATTTTCTTTTAAAGGCGATGTTCTATAAACCATCAATTTATCTTCACTTATTTTATATAAAATAATATCAATTATATTAGCACAAACTTTAGATTCTTCTAATAAATCTTCGACCCCATAAACCATGTCAACAACTAGGTCATATAGAACTTTAATATTTATACTATCTATTTTTTTCGCACTTATTATGGTTTGTAATAAATCATAGTATCCATTATATAAACACAGATTAATATTAGCATTTAACCTAAGAGCAAATTCGTCTTTTGTTTCATGGTTAGAAGTAAGTTCTTTTTTTCTTTTTGCTTTATTTATTGGACGGTAGCTACTTTTAATAAATACATCCTCAGCACGGCATGGTCTATTTATATGAAGCATTCCACTCATAACATCAAAACTTGAATTCAAATATCCAACTTTGTTTATATAACTACTGTCTAAACTATCAACAAAAGATTTTAAAACATCCTCATTATATTTAGATAGTTTTAATTCAGGTTGTCTAACTATTTTTCTGGTCTTAGGTTTGTTGATTTCACCATTATTAGTATAAAATGTATGATAGATATCTATAACCCCAGCTTGATTTTTAGCGTTTTTGTTTTTACTATTTAATAAATCATTTTTTAAGCTCGTTAATAACTCTAAATTATCAACATATTTTAAAGTGATTTCTTCTAAAATCTCTTCATAATTATCTTTCTTTAAATTAGAAAGATATAATACCGCTCTTTTTAATGTAAAAACTTCTAAATGATTTACTTTTTTAGAATATAGCACTTTTTCAATTAGATAAAAACTTTCTTTTTTATCACTTTTTAAAATAATGTTAATTAAACTGTTTACGCTAACAGGAAGGGATAAGTCTTGATTATCTATAATGTCTTCAATCAGTTTTAAGTATTCTTCAATATTTAATAATTCATTAATTAATATTTTTAAATTCTCATGAAAATTAGTTTTTAATCTTAAATTAATAAACTCCATCAAAAAAACAAAGTTATCATAATTTTTTATTCTAATCAAACTTCTAATTAATTCTGTTGCATCATTTAATCTTTTATTAGCTAAATCAAGCAAATGTATCCTTTGAAATTCTCCAATAGAATCCAAAATATTCTTATTATTTAGTTGTTTAATAAATTCTGTTATTATCTGGTCATCTGTTTTATAAAATTTTAAAAAACGCTCAAGAATATTATAGTTTTTATTAATATCGTGATTACATAATAAATATAAACTAGAATCTAATTTCTTCAATTTATTTTCCATAACTTTCATCCCCAATAACAGCAACTATTAAACCATATTATAAGGTGTTTTGTCAATTGCTTGGATAAATGAAAAACTCTGTGTAGCGTATAAAATAAAAAACAAACTATCAGTAATAGTAATAGTTTGTATATAAAATTAATTTACTATAAACGGTTCTGTTGCAGAACCAGTGCCGGTTACTTTTAAATCTCCTTTAATAGAAAGCACTGGTCTTAAACCTAAATTAATTGTTACAACGCCGAAATTTAAATCCCCAGACTTTCCAAAAAAAGACCCGTCAGTAGTACGCTCGCCAGATGCGAACATAAAAGTAGTTTGAGTATTTAAAGAGTAATATCTCGCAACAGGTGTAAAAAACCAAATTGTTTGATTTGTATATAAATAATTTGTATGATTTTCACCATAATTCTCTAAACCTGCTATAGCTGCTTCATCTGCAGTTAATAATCCCACAGGGAAACTTAAAGCACCATTTCCTCTTTGTGTGTCACTTACAGTGAATTTGTCATTCTTAAGACCGCATTTTAAGGTAGGATTTGAGTTTGTCCATAGTCTATAATAAGCCGCAAAATACGAACCTCCGTCACCATACCCCGGACCAGTTGATGAGCCTCCTACTTCATTTTGAAGTCGTCTATCGTTACAAAATAAATTATCTACTACATTTGATTCAAATTGTTTCCCAGAAATGTTATCTGAAAACCAATTATCAATCTCAGTTTTTGCATTAGAATTCCTCTGATTATATGTTGCTGCTACATCAGTAGTACCATTTCTTTGAGTTGACGCCACTCCGTTGGCCCCGCCATACATATACCCCACATATTTTGCGTCATTTGAGTTAGTCAAATTCCATGCAGCTTCTTTTATTTGAGTATTAGTTCCAGTATCATTCATAGTACTACTATCATTAAACTGTGCCTCAGTTCCGTTATATATAAGTCTTACTGATCCATCTCCATTAATTCTAACTATCTTCCACTGGAAGCCTCCCCATATTAGATTATTATTCAAATAATTTTTTTCACCTCGATAGTAATAACTCATATCATACTCATCTTCCATTGCATAAATTCCAGTATCTGATGATGATGAAGAACTATCAAAATCAGGATTTCCTTTGGTTTCAATTGCAGTTATTCCACCGCCTTGAGCTAGAATTTTATTTATAATTTGAACATAAAACTCCACATTGCAAATCGTTCTTCCTGTATCTACTCCTGTTATGTTTACTACCCATTTGCTACCATTCCATGTTGCAGATCCTGTAGCATTTGATGCCCCGTTATTAGTAGTGCATGTTACTTCTGTATCATAATCTCCTTTTGTCGTTGGAAATGTAGTTGATATTTCTCCATCTATTATGGTTGCTATTATGACATCTTCTTCATTATATTCTGTATTTATTAAGTTCTTTAGCGCTAGTGTATTGTGAATATACCCTGCGTTTATATCAAGCATAATATAATAGGTGGTATTTGTTTCGTTTGTAGCAATTATTCTTAAATTTTTAACTCCATTTTTTGGTATTGCCCCACTTATATCGTCGATTGTTTTAGATGAGTATTCTATTTTTAATCCGTTTGGCGTTTCTACAAAATTATTGCAAGTAGAATCTGCACAAACTTTAAATGTAAGTTCATATTTAGAATCAACATTATTAAGTGAAATTAAAGTTACATTAGCTGGTGTATCTTCATTTTTAGCTGCCGTTATAATATTATTAGGTTTCCCATTTATATAAAGTGAATATTCCATTCCGGCTACTTTAATGTTTGTAATTGATCTTTCACTGCGATTAGTAAAAGTGCTAAAACCAATATTTAACGCTAAAGAAAAAAGAATCAGAAGAAAAATAAAACTTAAATATATAAAGCGTTTTGATTTTATTATTTTTTTTAATTGTTTAATTTTTTCCATATTTCAAATTCTCCTATAATAAATTATTTCTTAATAATAACATGAGTAAATTTGAGTTAAACATGTATTTTTTTTAGCTTAAATTTATTATAACAGTTTTTATGGTAAAAATCTATGATAATTTTCTAATATGTTTAGATTTTTAAAATAAAAAAGACAGAATGTCTTAATTTTTTTATTTTAATTCTAATAATCTATTATAAATTAAATCAAACTTTTCTAAAAACAAGTTGATTTCTTCGTTTTTTGTTAAATGTGATAAACTAATTCTTATTGTAGTTAATGCTCTAGTTTTATCACGATAAATATTCAACGTAGCTGCACTTATTTTCCCTTTAGAACATGCTGTATTAGATCCAACATAAATATCATGTTTTTCTAAAGCATGAATAAAAGTTTCAGGCTTTATATTCATTAAACTTATATTTAGAATATGGGGAATCGAATATTTAGTTTTATTAATCAGTATTTGAGTATGATTTTTAAAATGATTAATAATTTTTATATTATGTTTGTTAATTTTTTCTTCTTTTTTTGCTAAATCCAACATAGATATTCTTAACGCTTTAGCAAAAGTAACAATTAAAGGAAGCGGAGGAGTTCCAGGTCTTAGATCATTATCTGATCCAAACATTATAGGTTTTATCTTTAGGTTTTCTTTCTTATATAAAAGACCAACTCCTTTTGGTCCATAAATTTTATGAGAACTCATCGAAGCTAAATCTACATCGTTTAAATTTAATGCTACTTTTCCTATTCCTTGAGTCATATCACTATGGAATATTGTATTAGGATTTTCTTTATTAATTACTTGTTTGATAGTTTTTAAAGGTTGTCTAATACCCAACTCACTATTTACAGCACATACACTAACTAATATAGTTTCTGGTCTAATTAACTTCTTTAAATCATCAAAATCAATTACTCCTTCTTCATTATTACTAACGTAATCAATTAAAAAACCATTGTCTTCTAAATGTTTACAAATTCCATAGACAGAATCATGTTCTAATTTAGATACAATAATATGTTTTCCCTGCTTAGAATGCGCTAAAGCTGTGCCAATAATCGCCATGTTGTTTGCTTCAGTTGCTCCACTAGTTATTACCATCTCAGAGGATTTTATTTTGAGAATTTCACAAATCTGATTAATAGCACTTGTTAGCAATTCTTTAGACTTTGATCCTAAACGATGTAAACTGTTAGGATTTCCAAAATATTCATTTGTAACCTTTATATAACTGTCTAACACTTCTGGTAAGACAGGAGTAGTAGCACTATAATCTAAGTAAACCATCTATATCACCTATTTTTATTATAGACTATATATATTTAAAAGGCAAAAGAAAATAATTTAACAATTGTCTTTTATTATTGTTAAATTATTTATTACAACTTGATATTTGTCTAATCTTTTTTGAACTCGCCCACTTATTTTTAATAAATCCCCTTTTTGGATCTGATTTATATACCCAATTCTATTTGGAAATAAAGTATAATCTAGCTTTCCAGTTTCATCACTAATTTGTAAAAAGGCCATTGTTTCATTTCTTTTTGTTTTTATAGTTTTTATATTTTCTAACAAACCTACTGTTGTAATTACTTTATCAAAATAATTTGAAACAGTATTGATTTTTATTTCTTTATATTTGCTTGCTGGATGATTTGATACATAAAATCCAAATAGCTCTAATTCTTTATTCATAAGAATGCTTGCTTCATATTCTTCATGTTTTATTAAAGATGGTTTAGCAACCAAAGACGAATCAAGTCCACTCATTAATTCGGCATAAATAATTCCATTATTTATGTTTTCGATTAACGTTTTTCTTGTTTCATTAAATGAATCAAATGCTCCAGCATATATTAAGGTTTCTAATGTTTTTATGTTCACATTTTTTCCATAAGTTCTTGCTATAAAATCGAAGAAATCTTTGTATAATTCTTTTTCTCTTTCTGAAATGATATCATTTGCTGCAGCAGTTCCAATATTTTTTATTAAATTAAGTGGCATTATTATTCCTTTATTCTTTTTATATGAATTACCACTTAAATTAATATCTGGTTTTAAAAATTCAATATTAATGCATTTTGCTTCATCTATATACTCTTTCGTTTTTGAGCTAGAGCCTAAATTAGTATTTAAAAGTGCTATATAAAAGTATTCTGGATAATATACTTTTAAATGCATCATTTGATAGCCAACTAAAGCATACGCTACGGAATGGGATTTATTAAATCCATAATTAGCAAAAGTTATTATTAAGTTATATATTTCTTCAGCTATTTCTTTTTTATAATTATTCTTTATTGCTTTTTTTATAAATATATCTTTTTCTGCATAAATTATTTTTTCATCTTTTTTAGAAATTGCTCTTCTTATAATATCTGCTTCTGCTACAGAGTACGCTCCTATAATATTAAATATCTGCATTATTTGTTCCTGGTAAACTATTATCCCATAAGTCTCTTTTAAAACAGCTTCTAACTCTGGAACAATTGTATTTATTTTTTCTTTACCTTCTTTTCTTTTAATAAAAGAGTTAATGTTTTGCATAGGACCTGGCCTAAAGAGCGCTAAAGCTACTACTAAGTCTAAAAATTTAGTAGGCTTTAATTTTCCTAAGAAATTTTTCATTCCTTCACTCTCAAATTGGAAAATACCAACTGTACTAGCTATTTTAAATTTTTCAAGCACCTTATTATCATTTAAATCTATTTTGTTTAGATTTAATTCTTCTGGTATTATTTTTAATATATCTGAAATAATAGTTAAATCTTTTATTGCTAAAAAATCCATTTTTAAAAGTCCTAATTCTTCTAAAAAATTCATAGTGTATCCAGTTAAATATTCAGTTCCACTTTTAATTATAGGTATTACTTCATCGAGTTTTACACTTGAAACAACGACACCAGCTGCATGAGTACTAACATGTTTTTTTAAACCTTCTAATTTAAAACCTAAATAATATAACTTTTTTATCTCATAATTTGTATTAAGTATTTTAACAACATCTTTAGTCAAGTTTTGTTTTAAAGTTTTTTTAGAATCTATTAATTTAAGTAAAGCAGAAATATCTATGTTTATCGCATTAGATAAAGATATCAAAACTTGTTTTGAAGCGAGAGTTCCGTAAGTCATGATTGTTAAAGTATTTAATTTACCATATTTTTCTTTAACATAACTTACTACATCATCACGTCTTTCAGCATCAAAATCTATATCTATATCTGGCATAGATATACGTTCTGGGTTTAAAAACCTTTCAAATAAAAGTCCATATTTTAAAGGATCAATTCCTGTTATTCCTAAAGAATAAGTTACTAATGACCCAGCAGCAGATCCTCTTCCTGGACCAACTAAAATCCCACTTTTAATTGCGTACTTAACATAGTCATAAACTATTAAAAAATAATCAACATAATTCATCTTTTTTATTGTATGAAGTTCATACAATAATCTTTTTTTATATTTATCAGGGATTTCTGTTCCTAATCTTTTATATAAACCTTTAATAGCTAAACTTTCTAAATATGCATAGCTATCTTTGATAGTATTATCATAGTGAGGAATTAATAATTTATGCTTCGGTAATTCTATATTAATTAAATTAGTGAAAATTGATAAATCTTCATCTGTTATAAAAGAATCACTATAATTAGTTTTAATTTCAGTAACAGTTGTATTTTTAGAAATTGCTTCTACTATTTTTAAAAGATTAGTATCGCTTTTATTAAGTGCTAAGGCTACATTAAAAGGAATAATTTTTGTGGTTAAAATAAGAGAAGATTTCCTTTCTGTTTCGTTTTTATAACCAATAAATATATCATTCGTAATATTACTAAACTCTGAATATAGATTAATAGAAGAATAAGGAAGTAAAATAATTAAATCATTTATATACTTAGTTAATTCTATAATATTTAAATCATTATCAAGTAAAAAAGTATTTAACTTAAATAGTTTTTTTAATCCAAAATAATTTTTAGCATATAAGATGATTTTTTTATCATTATAATTTACTTCATAACCTATAACCGGTTTAATTGAGTTCTTATGACAAGCCCCCAAAAATTCTCTGCTTCCTGATAAATTATCATCTATAATACCTAGAGTATTAAATTTATTTTTTACTCCAAAAGAAAGTAAAGCATCTATTTGAATAATACTTTGTAAAAGTGAATAATCAGTTTTAATGCTTATACATTCCTTCAAGATAATCACCTAAATTAATTATATAATACTAAACATTATTTGACAAATAATAAACGAAGTAAGTCTTTCTACATTATTATTGTATCAAAAAAAAATATTATTATCGATTATCTTTATTAATTAAACAAAAATAGAAATAATATATTAATATATATAAACTTTAATTATTATTTCATTTTTTTAAAATTGAAATATAGATGGTTTTGTTATTAATTTTGATAGTATTTTTTATAGTTTTAATTTTAAAAAGTTCTTTTTACAATATAGCAATTGACCTATAAAGTTTTTTATGGTAAACTCAGAAGGAATTTAAGGAGGAACTATCATGGCGAAGAAAATATCAACCGTTAAACCTTTATCTGGAAATAAACGTTCTCATGCTTTAAATGCAACTAGAACTAAACAAAAACCAAACTTTCAAACTGTTACTATTAATGGAATTAAAGTTAAATTAACTGCTAGAGAAGCTAAAGCTTTAAAGAAGTTAACAAAATAAAAAGAGCTAAAGCTCTTTTTTTAGTGTTCATACCATAAATTTTTAATATTTACACTTGTACTTTGTGGCATAGGATTTGGTAATTCTAATTTGGTTAAAAGCGGCAATTTAAATGATACCCCAAATACCATTGCTATTCCAGGTGTTAAGCTTTTTAATTTTTCTATAGTCTCCTCACTAACATTACTTGATATACTACTGATTATTTTTAAATCTTCCGGATGAAACATTCTAAAAGAAATAAAGTTTGAACATTGAGACAAAGCTGTATTTGATAACTCACTGGGTCTTTGAGTAATAAGACCTAGTAAAACGCCATATTTTCTACCTTCTTTAGTTATTCGATCAAAAATATTATAACCCAAGATTTCAATATCATTATCGTTTTGAACATATCTATGGGCTTCTTCTAAAATAATATGAATTGGATAACTTGCTCTTTGTTCTAATTCTGTTG
>JAQUDY010000031.1 GCA_028685445.1 Bacilli bacterium | reverse complement strand
CCTAAAGCTATTTTGTTACATCCTAGTTTTAATGCTTCATTATAAAGATTACCTCTTCTTTTTCTAGCACAAACATAGCAAGGATTTTTTTCTTTTTGAATATCTTTAAATATATCTGTTTTAAAAAAATGAAGATCCAACTCTAGTTTTTTAGCATTTTCTTTAATTTGAGTAATAACTTTATCACTATACCCTGGATTCATCACAATAAATTCTAATTGAAACTTTATTTTATGATGTCTATTTATTTCTTTTAAAACTAAAGCTAGGAGAAAAGAATCTTTTCCCCCGCTAATGCAAACAGCAATTTTATCATTTTCATTTATCATTTGATATTTATCTATTGCTTTTATTGCTTTTTTCCATATTGTTTTACGATAAGTTTTAATTATTGACTTATTAATATCATTAATCATCGCTGATGTCATTATTACTTAGCGCCCATTCCTCCATCAATACGATGCATTGTTCCAGTTAGATATGATGATAAATCAGATGCTAAAAATAAGATAGTGTTTATAACATCTTCATTGGTTGCATATTTTCCAAAAGGGATATCATTTGAAAAATTATCTTTAACAGCATCTGGTGCATCTGGTGATGCTTTTGCTTCTATTTGTCTCATCATATTATTATCTACTGGTCCAGGACATATTGCATTTACTCTAACATTACTTGATGCTGATTCTAAAGCAGCTGTTTTGGTAATTCCAAGTACTGCATGTTTTGAAGCTATATATGGAGCCATTCCAGGGCTTCCCATAAGTCCTGCAACTGATGCTGTGTTTATAACACTTCCTTGTTTATTATTATACATTATCGGTAAAACGTGTTTTAAGCCGAAATAAACTCCTTTTATGTTAACATCTATTACAAAATCTAAACTTTCTTCTTCTGTGTTTATAATAGGTCCAATATCACCTTCTGTACCTGCATTATTTAAAAACACATCAATGGTCCCGAATTTTTTCATAGTTTCATCAACATAGTATTTTACTTGAGATTCATCTCTTACATCAGCTCTAAGAAATAATACCATATCATCACTTAGATTGAGTTCTTCTTTTAATTTGTTTAATTTATCTGGATTAGTACCAGTTAAGCTAAGTTTAGCACCTTTTTTTGCAAAAGCTTTTGCAGCGCAACTTCCAATACCCCCTGTTGCTCCAGTTATTAATATAACTTTATTTTCAAAATTCATTTCATTTCCTCCTCTATTTAACTGCTTTTCGCAGTTGTTCCCTTCCATCTTTCTAATACATCACAATTGGCCGAATATGGCATAGGATTTGGTAAATCCATTTTAATTAATAATGGTATTTTAAAAGCATTACCAAATGATACTAAAGTTCCTGCTTGTAGTGAGTTCAATTTTTCAATAATATCTGATGATATATTTGGTAACATCTTCTCAACATATTCAATATCTTTTGGATGGGTCATTTTATGTACTAAAAAATTACTCATTTGCGCTACTACAGTTTCACTAATATCAACTGGTCTTTGACTAATTAAATTAATTAAGACTCCATATTTACGTCCTTCTTTGGCTATTCGTTCAAAAATATTATATCCAAGCAAAAATTGATCATTATCTTGTACAACATATCTATGAGCTTCTTCTATAATCAAGTGAAAGGGTACTGAAGCTCTAACTTTTCTATTTTTAGAAAAATCAAAAATCATTTTGCTCATTATTTTAACAATTACTTTCGCTAAAATATCATCTATATCTTCTAAATTTATATTGATAATTTGGCTTCTTTTATTATTCATAATAATTAAGCTTGAAATATATGTATCTAAATCAATATATTTTTTAAAATCAAAATATTGTTTATTCTTACTATTAATTATTGCGTTTAATCTGACTTTTAAAATAATAGCTGAATCTTGCATGATAGTATTATTTAAAAATCCTTCCCCTATTAAAGTAAAATTTAATGATTTTTCCATATCAAATAAATTAAAGAATGCATCTTTCGGTTCTTCCATAGTTCCTTCTAAGTCATCATCCAAGTGCTTAGCAACATATTCATTTATTAGAACTGATTCTCCAAATTCACCTTTAGAATCTATTTTAAAACATTCTGAAAATCTTCTTGTGTATCCTATTCCTTGTATTTCTGCATTCATATTAAACTCTGTAGTATGACATGATGCAATAATTGTAAAAATATCATTCTTTTTTCCGCTTGCATTTTGATTACTAAATAATACAGCTTGAATTGCTTTGGCGATTAAATGGTTTTTTAATTTTTCCGCTTGATTATCTTTTTTACTAAATAATTTAGCAAGTTTCATCATTCGCTCTATGATAGTTAATTGTGAATGATTTTCAGCACTTAAAAGTAAAGATACATCATCGTTAGTTAATAAAAATACAGGAATTTGTAACAACATATCAGCCTCATCAACTGGATTGGTTGTTAAAAATTTATATTGATAATTAGGATTTATTTGATCTATAACTTTAAAAGCTGTTTTATATTCTCCATAGGCATCAAAGATAAACATGTTCGCATTATATGATAAGAAGTTTTGATTTAAATATATATTTTGGACAATCCTTGATACAGAACAAGATTTACCTGACCCAGAGTTACCAAATATAGCTAAATGATTAGAAAATAAATCATTTATATCAGCAAATATCTCTCGATTATTATATGTCGGACTTTTTCCAATATATAGTGTTTCTTCTTTGTTTTTACCCATTATTACATCTAATTCTTGATCATTAATTACTCTCATATTAGATGACAATGCAGGTTTTTTTATTGTTCCAGCAATAAATTTATCTGATGCAAATTCTCCTAATAATTCGATTTTTATAGTAGCATCATCTACATTTTTAACTTCACCAAGTAACCTATCATTGTTGCTTTCAAAAACAACATGAAGATTCATTAGATTGGCGATGACATTTCCTTCTTTATTTATTTCAACTATTGCTGTATTATCACTTATATATTTGATTTTTCCAAACATTAATACCAAGCCTTCTTTACTATAAAAATTATAACATATTTATCTACTTTTTAAAAGTAGCATTTTTGTAATAAAAAGCTTTTAATTATCTTAAAAGCATTCATAAAATGCTTTTAAGATAATTCTTTTAGTAAAATTTCTTTTACTTTAATAGGATTTGCTTTTCCTTTTGTTTCCTTCATAACTTGACCAACAAAATAATCAAACATATTAGTTTTACCTTCTTTATATTCTTTAACTTGATTTTCATTATTATTTAAAATTGTTTTTATTATTTTTTCTAGTTCTTCTGTATTATCTAGTTGTTCCATTCCATACTTTTTAATTAGTATTTCAGGTTCTTTTTCCTCTTCTAGGACTTTGAAAAATAAGTCTTTAGCTTGTTTTGAACTAATTTTTCCTTTATTTAAATAATCTAATATTACTGATAACCTTTTTGGTGTTAGATAAAATTCATTTATTTCTAACTCATATTTGTTTAAATATCCCATTATTTGACTTGTAATCCAATTTGATGCTTCTTTTGGGTCTATTTTCAAACTTAAACATTCTTCAAAATAATCACTATTTTCTTTTGTTTTTATAATTACACTAGCATCATAACTTGATAAGTCATATTTTGAAATATAAAGATTCTTTCTTTCTAGTGGTAGAGCTGGTATTTCATCTTTTATTTCTTTAATCCATAAAGGGTCTATCTTAAATTTAGGTATATTTGGATCAATATAATATCTGTAATCTACACTTTCTACTTTCTCTCTCATTCTAACAGTAGATAAAGTTTCTTCATCCCATCTACGAGTTTCTTGGATTATTTCATCTTTTTTGCCAGCTTCTATTAATTTTGTTTGACGATCTATTTCATATAAGATAGCAGCATGAACACTACTAAAAGAGTTAACGTTTTTAACTTCCACTTTAGTTCCAAACTCTTTATCAGATTCTTCCATTAAAGAAACATTAACGTCACATCTTATTTGTCCTTTTTTTGTATCTGCATCTGATACTCCGGTATATTTGTAAATGTTTCTCATGTGCTCTAAAAATGCTACTGCAACATCTGGAGAATCAATACAAGGTTCAGTTACAACTTCTAAAAGAGGAACTCCACTTCTATTATAATCAATCAATGAATAATCAAAGAAGTGATCAAGTGATGCTGTATCTTCTTCTAAGTGAATATCATGAATTTGAACTTTAATTAATTCATTATTAACTTCTACTTCTATTACTCCATTAGTTCCAATTGGCTTTGTATTTTGAGTTATTTGATATCCTTTAGGTAAGTCTGGATAATAGTAATTTTTTCTATCAAAGATTAGTTCTTCGGTAATTTCACAATTTAAACAAAGAGCCATTTTAATGGCATTTTTAACTGCTGTTTTATTTAACACAGGTAATATTCCTGGGAAAGCCATATCTCCTGGAGTTACATTTGAGTTTGGGACTTCACTAAAATCATTTTTAGATTTTGTGAAAACTTTTGAAATAGTTTTTAACTCACAATGCATTTCTAAGCCTATTACTACTTTTAAAGCCATTATTTAACCTCCTTTGATATTCTTTTCTTTAAACGCTTTTCAATTTTATTTGCTATATTTAAAATATTAGCATCATCTTTTATTTTTCCTGTTATATTAATTCCTATAGGTAAATAGTTTATCTCATCACTTGGAATTGATATTGATGGAAAGCCTCCAAAGTTAGCAAGAGCTAAATGTTGTTCAGTTTTTAAATATTCAGGTAATTCTTCATTTATTTTTGGAGCATATTCTAATGTTGATGGTAAAATCATCCCATCATATTTTTTAAATAATGAGTTTAATTTGTTGACTATTAATGCTCTTACTCTTCCTGCATTTAATAAATAATCATCTATATTGTCTTTATTTAGAACATATGAACCAATAATGAATCTTTCTTTAATTAATGAGGAAAAACTTTTAGTTCGGTAATTAATCATTAATTCTTCGATTGTCTTTCCTTCTGCTCTAGGTCCAAAAATAAGTCCTGTTAAATTTGACATATTACTAGTTGCTTCAGCTGAAGTAATAATTAAAGAAATAGGATATACTAAATTAAGTAAGTCTTTATCTAAACTAATCTCCTCTATTTCTACACCTAACTCTTTAATTTTTTCTATAGTATTTAAAAAAGAGTTTAATGTTTCTTTTGTTTCTATTCTTGGATTTATATAATTGTTAATATCACATATTTCCTTAATATAAAATAACCTTTTATTATTTATTTCATTATCAATATCTTTTGTCAAATTAATTTTAGTACTATCCCAAGTTGTCATATCATTTTCATCTTGACCTTTTATAAGATCAGTTATTATTGCTGCATCTTTTACAGTTTTAGTTATTACTCCAGGCGTATCAAAAGAAGATGCAAATGGAAATAATCCATATCTAGAAATTAATCCATAGGTTGGTTTATATCCGATGACTCCTGTATATGAGGCTGGTTTTCTAATTCCACCAGTAGAATCTGATGCAATTGCAAAATAAGCAATATTTGCACTTACAGCAGCTGCAGCACCAGATGCAGAACCACCAGTGATTCTGTTCTTTGCTGCTGGATTTATTACTGGTCCGGTTACTGCATTTATCCCCATAGCATCAATTCCAAATTCATCTAAAGTGGTCTTTCCAATATTAACAGCACCATTATCTTTAAGCTTTTTAATTACAGTAGCATCAAAAAAAGGTATATAATCTTTTAAAGCATTTGAAGAAGCAGTACTTAAGATTTCTTTCGTACTAAAATTATCTGAAATAGCGTATGGTATTTTAGATATTACAGTATTTAAATCCTCTTTTATTTGATAATCATTATTAATAGTTACAAATATATTGTGCTTAGTATATTCTTTTATTTTTTCAAGTGATTCTTGCATTAAAATTTCAGATGTTGTTTCTTTATTTTTTAATTTATTATTTAATTCTTCTAGCATTTATCCCACCACCTTTGGAACTTCTATTTCATTATTTTCAACTTTTTTAGCGTTCGCTAAAAGCAAAGATACATCAGTTCCTGGTAAAACATTTTCATCATCCCTTAATTTGCTTTCATAAAGATCAAAAGCATGAGTTTGAGGTTCATGTTTTTTTAAATCTTCTAGTTTTAACATATCTACTAATTTGTTATTTAAGTATTCAAGTTTACCAGTAACACTTTCGGTTTCTTCTTTAGTAATATCAAACATCAGCTTAGATGCTAAGCCTTTAATATATTCTTCGGTAATTTTTTTAATCATTTTTTATCCCCTTTTTTATACTAATGTTTAATTCATCAAGCTGTTTAACATCAACTATAGAAGGTGCTTCACACATTAAATCAGCTGCTGATTGAGTTTTTGGAAAAGCTACAACATCTCTAATATTATCTGTGCCAGTTAAAAGCATTATTATTCTATCTAATCCAAATGCTATCCCACCATGTGGTGGTGTTCCATATTTTAAAGCATCTAAGAAAAAACCAAATTTTAATTTTGCTTCTTCTTTTGAAATTCCTAATGCTGAGAATACTTCCTCTTGCATTTTTTCATCGTGAATTCTAATAGATCCACCACCAATTTCATAACCATTTAAAACAAAGTCATAAGCAACTGACAAACAGTTCTCTGGGTCTTTTAATTTTACAGTTGTTTCTGGTTTTGTAAATGGATGATGTGTTGCCACGTATCTTTTTTCTGTTTCTGAATATTCAAACATCGGAAAGTCAGTAACAATCAAGAAATTAAACTTATTATCAGGAATCAGATTGAAATCTTCAGCAATTTTTAATCTTAAGGCTCCTAAAGATGCAAAAACAACTTTTGGCTTACCTGAGACAATTAAAACCAAATCACCATTTTCAACACTAAACTTTTCTTTTATTTTATTTTGAATATCTAATTCTAAATTTTTAGCAATAACACCACTAAATTCGTTATTATCATATTTTAGCCATGCTAATCCTTTTGCTCCATAAATTTTAACAAATTCTGTTAGTCGATCAATTTCATTTCTAGAATATTTATTGTTTTTTACAATTAAACATTTTGCTATTCCGCCATCTTCTATGGCTGAAGAGAAAACCGTCATACTAGTATTTTTTAACTCTTCTGTTAAATCATTTAATTCTAAATCAAATCTAGTATCTGGTTTATCTGAGCCAAATCTATTCATTGCTTCTTTATACGTTATTCTAGGAAAATCATAATCTATATCTTTGTTAATCGAATCTTTTACAACTTGTTTAAGTAATCCTTCAGCCATATTTAAAACATCATCTTGTGTTACAAAACTCATTTCAATGTCAACTTGAGTAAATTCTGGCTGACGATCTGCTCTTAAATCTTCATCTCTAAAACATTTTGCTATTTGATAATATTTTTCAAATCCCGAAATCATTAGAACTTGTTTAAATAATTGAGGACTTTGTGGTAGAGCATAGAAATTTCCTGGATTTACTCTTGATGGGACTAAATAATCTCTAGCTCCTTCAGGAGTACTTTTACATAATATTGGCGTCTCAAAATCAATAAAACCATTATCATCTAAATATGTTCTAAACGCTTTATTTATTTTATGCCTCATCATCATGATTTTTTTTAATTTATCTCTTCTTAAGTCTAAATAACGATATTTTAGTGTTAATTCTGAGTTTATTTCTTTATCATCATATATATTAAAAGGTAGTGTTTCTGATTTATTTAAAATAGTTAAATCATTAACAATTAATTCAATTTCTCCAGTTAATATATTAGGGTTTATTTCACTTTCTTCTCTTTTTTGTAATTTTCCAGTTACTTTAATACAATATTCATTTTTTAAAGCTTCGGCTAGTTCAAAGTTATTTTTTAAATGTTTTTTATTAAACACAACTTGAATTATACCTGATCGATCTCTTAAATCAACAAAAATAACTCCACCCATATCGCGTCTTTTATTAACCCAACCAAAAACCGTTATTTCTAATCCAACTTCTTTTGTGCTTAATTTAGCATTTTGATATTTTTTCATATTTTTCTCCTTTATCCTATACATTTGAATCTAAATACTCTACTAACTCATTTATATTAATTAGTTTTTCTTCTTTAGTAATATTATCTTTTACGTTAACTTCATTATTTTTTAAATCTTCATCATTTAGTATAACTAAAAACTTTGCTTTTAATCTATCAGCGGATTTAAACTCTCCTTTTAAACTCTTGTCTAAATAATCTGTTTCAGTTATAAAATCATTCATACGTAATTCTTGTGTTAAAAATGCTGCTGTTTCTTTTTCAGATTCTGAAACATACATAACATATACATCAATATCTTCTTTTAAATCAAAGTTAAATCCAGAATATTCCATAGCCATTACTGTTCGATCATAGCCCATAGCAAATCCTACTGCAGGAGTAGATGGTCCGTCTAGTAAATTTATTAAACCATTATATCTTCCACCACCACCTAGTGCTAAGTGTCCTATTTCAGGCACTTCAGCCGTGATTTCAAATACTGTATGATCATAATAATCAAGTCCTCTTACAAGTCTAAAATTTTCTTTGTATTTAATATCCATTAAATCAAGGTTCTCTTTTATCTTTTCATATCTAGTAAGGCTTTCTTTATTCAAATAATCAATTGTTATTGGAGCATTTTTTATTACTTCGTTTTCGCCATCTATTTTACAATCGATTACTCTTAGAGGATTTTTAGATAATCTTTCTCTGCAATCTGGACATAAATTTTTAGCATAAGGCTTTAAATATTTTGTTAAAGCTGTGCGATAATTATCTCTTGATTCTTGGTCACCTAGAGTGTTTATATTAATAGTAACATCTTTTAATCCTAAAATATTATAAGTATTATATGCTAAACTTATAACATCTAAGTCTGCCATAATATCATTTGATCCTAACATTTCAACGCCAAATTGATTAAATTCACGGTATCTTCCTAATTGAGGTCTATCATACCTGTACATTTTTCCTATATAATAAACTTTAATTGGTTCTGTTTGATTTCCGTATAATTTATTTTCTACATACCAACGGCATACTCCAGCTGTACCTTCTGGTCTTAAAGTTAAGCTTCTTCCACCTCGATCTTTAAAATCATAAGTTTCTTTACTAACAATATCTGTAGTATCACCTATTCCTCTATGGAACAATTCACTAGATTCAAATATCGGTGTATCAATATAACCATAATTAAATTTATCACAGATAGTGTGTAGAATATCATTTACATACTTTCTTTTTTTTGCTTCAGCGCCATAAATATCCATAGTACCTTTTTGTTTTATTATCATTTTTCTCTCTCCTTTTAAATAAAAAACACCAGTTAATTGTAAGGACGAGTATTACCCGCGGTGCCACCTTACTTTACTA
>JAQUDY010000030.1 GCA_028685445.1 Bacilli bacterium | reverse complement strand
AACAATTATCATATTGCGGTTTTTCTTCGATTTCTTGTGTATTTTTAATCACAGATTTATATAATTCTATAATTTCAATTGATTCCGAAAACTTTTCAGTAAGTTCAGCTATATTTTGCTCTCCCATAATTTCCATTATCTTACTGAAATCTTGAATAGTAATATTTATTAATTCTTTTCCAGAAAAATTATCTTTAGGTATATTATATTGTAAAAATATATTTTGGATTTCTAAAACTTGATTGCGCTGTTTTTGGATTTTATCAATTTGAGTTGATATTATATTTATTCGATCATTAATCGAGTCTGAAAAGTCTGATATTGCTTTTATAATATCACCTCTCTATCTTGAAATAATATTAACATAAAAACTACTAATATTCAAACAAAATGGCTTATGTTATAATGAAATAAATAAAAGTAAAAAGATTTATAAAGGAGGATTTTATGAAAGCATTAACTATAAAAGAACCTTATGCAACATTGATAGCTAAAAATATAAAAAAATATGAGTTTAGATCTTGGAACACAAAATATCGAGGCAATATTTTGATTCATGCAGCAAATACTTTATATCCGATTTCTAAAAATTTTGATTATAACTATCGCCCAGGAGAGTTTGTGGCAATCGCAAAAATTAAAGATGTCATAAAATTAGATGAAAAAACAGGGAAGTCTATAAGAAGTGAAAACCCTAAAATATATGGATATCACGAAGATGGATACGCTTGGGTTTTAGATGATATAAAACCAATTAATAACAGTGCGAAAATAAAAGGAAAGTTAGGTTTATGGAATTATGAAATTTAAATTACTTTCGATTTTTATTTTTGTGTTTCTTGCTGGCAATGTGTATGCAAAAGAAAATGACAAAGTAGCGTTACATAAATGTATTGATGGAGATACTGCTTCTTTTTTATTAAATGATGAAATCATTAAAGTTCGTTTTTTAGCAATAGATACACCAGAAACTGTTCATCCAAATAAAAAAACTACTCAAGAAGGAATAAATGCTAGTGAATTTACTTGCAATAAATTAAAAGAAGCAAAAGATATTTTATTAGAATACGATCCTAATAGTCAGTTAACAGATAAATATAACAGGATCTTAGCTTGGATCTGGGCAGATAATGATTTACTCCAGAATGAACTTATAAAAAATGGGCTCGCTGAAGTTAAATATTTATATGGAAACTACTTATATACAGATTTATTATATTCTTCTCAAAAAGATGCTATTAACGATAAAAAAGGAATCTGGAAAACAAAAAACTATTATATTGTTATTTTTGATGATGGGAAAGAAACAAAAATTGTTGATATTCCAGAGCAAAATAAAGTAGATTTTTTTATACCTACTCAAAAAAAACATCGATTTAAAGGGTGGTATTTAAATGAAGAAGCATTCGATTTTAATACTCCTATAACAAAGAATATTAAACTAACGGCTAAATATAATAACGTTAATGATTTAATTTATATATTAAGTTTAATGTTATTATTGCTTTTAGCTTATAAACTTAAAAATACCCCCTTAAAAAAGTATTTAAGAAAGAAATTGAACAAAATTATTTAATGTGTTATAATTTTTTATAAGAATAGAAGGAGTGTTCAATTATGAATGACGATACTAATATTGAATTACCAAAAAGAATAGATGAAGTCCCTAAAAATCTTGATGAAAATCAAAAAATAAATGAGGATATTATTAATCAACCTATTCAAAATGAAAATAATATATTTGATAATAAAACTGTTGAAAATATAGCTGGAAATTCAAATAACTTGGCACAATCTGAACCAGATGATTTTTTAGGCGAAAATGAAACAGATAAAAATAATATGCCCCCAATTGACAATTTGGAGATGAACAATAATATAGAAACTTTTCCAAGTGAAGTTTCTACATTAGAAGAGAATATTATTCCAGAACAAGATTCAATTAATTTACAAGAAGAAATATTAACTATGAATACACCAGAAGAACCTGTTGTTCAAAATAATGTTGAAACTGTTGCCATGGACGAACAAGTAGTTTTAGAAGGAACTAAGCAAGAAGAAAATAAACCATTAAAGAAAAAAGTTATAGTCGAAAAACCAGTCAAAAAAGAAAAAAATACTGCGAACCCAGTAGTAGGCTTTTTTGCTTTATTAATAATCTTAGGAATTATTCTAGCTGCTTTTTACTACTTTATAAAAAGTGATTATATTAAAATTCCAGACGAGCTTAGAAATAAGATTCCATTTTTAACTACTCCAATAACAACAGAAAATAAACCTAATGAAAATGTTGGAGATGAAAATAATAACCCAGAAATTAACACTGTTAGCGTGGTCGGAGATTATTTAGAGTTAGAACCTAGTGTTTGTCCAGATATAAATATAAAATTGCTGTTAGAAAATAATCTTAATTTTACTTATACAAAACTTTCTTTTGACGCAGTAGAAAATGTATGTGATATAAATAATGTCAAAGGAAAATACGAAGCAAATAATGGCAATCTACGTCTAATACCAGACGATGAAACAGAAGAAGAAATACTAGCAACATACAAAGAAACAGAAGTCACTTTAGAAATATCGCTTAAAGTTGACAATGATAAAACAGCTATTTTATATGACATAAACCAAAGATAAAAGGCCAGAATGTTATTCTTGACCTTTTTTTTGAATCATTAGTTTTAATTGTTTAATGTAATCACTTCTCATAATCGGTAATAAATTTTCTAAAACACGATAACTCGCTTCTAATTCAGAATCATCATTGCTGTTTAAAAATAAATTCTTACCATCTAGTAATTTTTGGCAGCACTCCATAGCAGTTATGTACTCGAAATTATTTTTTATTTGCAAATTTTTAGTTGATGTATATGAAAAAACAGTATAATTTATAAAATTATTAATTTGAAATAAATAAAAATTTACATATTTAACATACTCTTCTTTTGAAATAGAATTATTCTCTAGTAATCTTCTCATCCAAATTAAACGGAAAAATATACCTTCATCAAGAATTATAATGTCTTGATCATTAGATAATTCGCTTAAAAGATTCGATGCTATTTCATATGTTATTAATAGATTTATTTCTCTTTTATTTAAACCTTGTTTATCTTTAATATATTCTTTTTCATATTTGTTTTCATAATTTTTATTTTCTATTACTTTTATTTTATATCCATCATTTTGAAAAAAATCTAGACATATGTCGATTAAATTTCTATTAAATGTGTTTTTATCATTTGAAAATTCAATCACAAAAGGCTTTGAACTTTGAAGTAATCTCTTTAAAGATCCAAGTTCTTCTTTTTGAGCCAATATTTTTTTTGTTTCAGCTGAAGATAAATTAAAACGGTGTTCATTTTCGTAAATATCTTTCTTATAAAAAAAGTGTTGTATATTTAAATAAAACCTGTTTAACAAAGGAGTTAAACTCTCATCAATATTAAAGTTTAAACTATCAAACATACTTTCTATATACCATTTTTGATCGTCATAACCCGCTTGGTAATTAGAAAAATCAATATATCCTTTTTTATCTGAGACTATCCTATGTTCTTCAATATTTGCTATTTGATCAGCAAGTATTATTGCTTTATTTCGAACAGGTAAATCTTTGCTTAGTTTTATTTTATACTTTCTTTTATCATGCCAACTCTCAAAGCCCGTTGGATAAGTAGCGGTCATAACTAAACTTGCAATGTCTCCACCAAAAAGTCTAGAAATATCTTCAATTGAATAACCAGTGTTTTCCACTACATCATGAAGATAACCTGCAGCAACTACATTATCATCAAAATTATGATATTTTAATATATCTCCAACAATCATAGGATGTAAAATATAAGGACGGTCAGGTTCGTCTTTTCTAAACTCTCCTTCATGGGCTTTTATAGCAAAATTTAATGCTCTTTCGCTGATTTTCATTTTAAATTCTCCTTAAAGTAAAATTATTATACTATGTTTTTATTAAAAGTAAAGCTTTGGAATGAAAATGTAATATTTGTTAAAATTTGATTTATAATAATAAATATATATGATATACTGTTTGTATTATTTCAGGAGGTCTTATGAATCAAAAAAAAGTTGATTTACTTGATAAAGATAATAATTTAGATATGGTTAGTCAATTAAATACTATGCCTTTTTTCACATCACAATATAACAATTATATAAAACTTTATCCGGATGCAAACTTAATTTTTATAGATTTTGCAAAACTAAAAAGAATTAATGATGAGTTTACTCATGAAGGAGGAAACGCTTGCTTAAAATCTTTTGGTACAATTTTAAAAAGGACTTTTTCAGATAGTTTAACAGTTCGCAAACATGGGGATGAATTTTTAATTCTAACAAAACATTCATATTCTGAAATTAAAAGACTTTTAGATAATGTGAAAGTTGAAATTCAACATCATTTAGACCTAAATATAATCCCTGTAATCTACGACTTGAATGCAGGAGTCGTCCCTGCTGAGCATGGAATTAATCCTACAATTGAAAAAGCTGATATTATGATGTATGAAGCCAAAAAGAATAATTTGACATATATTTATTTTGAACAAGAAGTTTATGATAAAATTAAACAAAATCAAAAGTTTATTAAGGACACAAACCTTGCTATTAAAAATAAAGAAATTAAATTAGCACAAAGAAATATATACAATATAGAAAAAAAAGAAACAAACATTATAGATACTTATACTAGAGATATTAATAACCAAAGCATCTTTAGCGATGAGCGTTTACAACTATTAGAAAGATCAAGTGAATTAAAAAAATTAGATTATTTGAATTTACAAAGAATAATTCACTCTTCTATTATTCCAATAGATAATAAGATAATGATTAATATTCATGCTAATTCTATGTTTAATGCATCTACTCCTTTTCCAAGATTTATAAATGCTTTAGCAAATACGATGAACACTAATTCTAGTAACTATATAATAAGTGTTAATGTTACTGATTTTAATAACGATGTTGATGAATTAATTATTTATTTAAAAATTTTAAAAGAAATCGGATTCGAAATAGCCTTAAGTTCATTTGATTTTAATAACCATAACCCTCTTTTAAATATCTGGTCTAATATAGACACACAATACATAAAAATAAGTGCAAAGCTTTTAAAAGAAGCAAGAAATAATAATAAGCATCACTCAATATTAAAAAACTTACTACCAACATTTGTAGAACAAGGAACTACTCCTATCTTTGTTAAAGTTGAGGAAGAAAAAGACTTTCAGTATATTAAAAGTTTATCTAATGATAGCTTAATTGAAGGGGATTTTCTAAGTAATGAAAAACCCTTAATTTTAAAATAATAAGCAATTGTAATATATGAATTCCTTTGATATAATATTTCATCACAAGGAGGATTCTATGTTTTTAGATGATATTTTTATAATCAAAATGTCACAACAAATGATGAATGATTTTATTGACTTTGGTTATACTCTTGAACCTGAATTTTTAAATGGTACTTTTCATGGAAAAATTCATCGTTTTGCTATTTTTTATAGCATGAACACTCAAGAAACAACAATTCAAACGATTAAAACCCATCAATTTATCGATGATTTAAAAGGTTTTAGAAAATTGTATGAAAAAATCAATAAAGATGAGCGATACAAACAATTTGATATAACTGAAGATGGAAAACCTAAACTAAATTATAACAACATCGAAAATTATCGTTTTAGCTTGTAATTTAAAAATTGTTTTTAAAAATTTCTTATGATATAATTATATTATACGAGGAATTGATAATAATGAAAAAAAATAAAAAGAAATTCTCTTTTGGATTTATCACTTTAGGAGTTAGCATTTTGTTTTTATGCTCTACTTTATTCTTATATAAATATGCAAAAATAGATGATGTTTTTTCAGTTGTGTTAATGACTTTTTCTATAATAATTGGAATCTATGGATTATTTCAAATCATAAAAGATGCTTATAATTAATTATAAGCTTTTTTTATGTTACAATATTGTTGGTGATAATATGTTTATAAAATCAATTGAAAAAGCTCTGAGGTATACTAAACCTTTTATAACAGGAAAAGTTTTATATGAAAACAGAGAGATTTTAAATGATATTAATACTTTAATTGTTTTAAATAAAAATGGAGATATATTAACTACTGCTAGAGTAGCTGATGCTTTTTTAGCAGCTGATGATATAAATGAAGTTTTTACTGAAATTTTAAATGAAATGAAACTTTCTAACAAAAAAGGAATAACTAAAATTGAAAGAAAATATGATGTGACACCAAAAACAATCATCAAACTTCACAATATTTTGATTGATGTTGCAGAAAATCCTGGAAAACTAACAATTATTAAACATTCATATCTCGATCTAGCAATCATCAAACTAGAAAACACGGAAAATGTGTTTGTTAATAATTTTCCTGTTTTCAAAACAGGGATAAAGAAAATTGGAACTTCAATATGTAATTTAGGATATGCTTTTCCTGAATATGATGCTTTTAAGTATAATATTGAAAAAGAAAAAATTAATATAACAAATAAAACAATGAATTTCCCTATTTTTCCTTCTTCAGGAATTATAACAAGAAATATAGCGGATCAAAACAAAGAAATAACCATGTTTGAAACTAGTGTTCCAGCATTACCTGGCCAAAATGGAGGACCGGTTATAGATATTGATGGGAATATTCTTGGGATATTAATTGGCACAAAAAGAATAGCAACAAATTTCACAAACGATATGTTGTTGAATTTAGATTTAGGTTTAGCAGTAGATTCAAATGCTATTGTCAACTTTTTAGAAAAGAATCAAATAAAATATAATAAAATAAACTAGCAATGCTATAATTAATTAAAGGTAGTGATAAAATGTGTATTAGTGATGATTTTTTAATAGTTTTAAATAAACTTATTACAGTTTTAATGATAATAATTCCAGTTATATATTTAACTTTAATTTTATATAAAAAAAAGAAATTAAAAATAGGATACTTTTTAGTAGCTATCTTTTTGTTTTTAGTAACATTATTTATAAAAGTGGGTGGAAATAAAATAAAATTATGTGATAATAATCAAATAGATATAAACTTGCCTGAAGAGCAAACAGAGTTAAAAGAAAACAAAAATGATGATAATTCTAATTATATAGGAACTACTCCAAAAGGATACTTAATTGAGAAAATAGAAGGAGCATATTATGTTGATAATCACTTGATTGTTAACAAAAGTTATCCATTAGATGCAAATTGGATTCCTGAAGATACACATATCAAGATTACTAACCAAGAAATATGTAATAATTGTATCAATGAAGATGCTTATAATAATTGGATTAAAATGAGAAGTGATGCCACTACAATTGGACTAAATATTTATATTGCCAGTGGTTATAGATCATATGATTATCAAGGAGGTTTATATCAAAATTATGTAAATCGTGATGGAGTTAAAGCAGCTGATACTTACTCTGCAAGAGCAGGTCATTCAGAACATCAATCTGGATTAGCTTTTGATTTAAACTCTGTTGATTCTTCATTTGCTGCTACAAATGAAAGTAAATGGATTACTGAAAATTGTTATTTATATGGATTTATTATCAGGTACCCAAAAGATAAAGCACATGAAACAGGATATAAATACGAGCCATGGCACTTAAGGTATGTCGGATTGGAATTAGCACAAAAGTTATATAATCAAGGTAATTGGATAACAATGGAATCATATTTTGATTTAGAATCAAAATATTAACTGAGGTAAAAGTGGAAAAAGATAAATTAGAAGAACTTAAATTTGAAATAATTTTACTACAACAAAAAGATTATCAAAATGCTATAAATCTTGGGTTTAATAATAAAAAAGATTGGTACTTATATATTATAGAACAAAAACAAGACGAAATTGCTACTAGTATTATTGACCTAGCTAAAAGATATGATGTTTTAGTAGAAAACATTGCTGGTATTTTTGATCCGACAATGATAATGCGTGTTGGTAAGGTTTTACAAAAAGAAATTAAAATTCAAAAATAATCATATGATTATTTTTTGTATGCTATAATTTAATTGGTGATTTAAATGTATTTAAATAAATATTTAAAAGATAATTCAGTGTTTATTATTCCTGATAATTTTAAAAAAGTAATGATTGAAGCCATTAATGCTCAACCTCTTTTAAATATTAAAATAATTACAATTAGTCAATTAAAAAAGAAAATGCTTTTTCAATATGATGAAAAGACTATTTTATATTTAATAAAAAATAAGAATATAAGTTTCTTAAACGCAATAGAAGAGCTAGAAAGCCTGTATTTTCTTAATAATAAAATTAGTAATAATAAATTCAAATATTTAAGTAATTTAAAAAATACATTAGATGAACACAAATTACTATATTATGATAAACATTTTTTAAATAGTTTAGCAAAGAAAAAAGTATATATTATAGATTTCAACAATTTATCCAAATTAGAATTATATTTAATTGATATATTAAAAACAAAAACAAACTTAGAATTCATAAATATGCCTTTAAAAAATAATTTGCAACCTAATATTTTAAATTTTCAGAATATTAACGAAGAAATCGAGTATTTAGCTAATGATATTGCTAAAAAAATTAATAACGGAATTAATGTTAATAACATATTTTTAGCAAATTATAATGATGACTATAGATCCACTATTAAAAGAGTGTTCGACTTTTATAATATTCCTATAAATTTAGATAATAACATTTCGCTATATGACACAAAAGTAGGCTTAAATCTTTTAAATAATTTAAATAATACAACTAATATTTTAAATGAAATTAAAAATGATAATATCTATGATAGTTGTTTAAATATATTAAATAAATATTATTGGATAAAAGATTTCAATACAATAAAAAAAGTCTTAATTGAAGAATTTAAAATAAAGAAATTAAAAAATAAGAAATATAAAGATGCTGTTAATCTAATTGATTTAAAAGATAATCTAGTACCTAGTGACTCTCACGTTTATTTAATTGGTTTTAATGATGAATATATTCCTAAAGTATTTAAGGATGATGATTATATTGTCGATATTGAAAAAAACGAATTACTTGAGACTACAAAAGAAAAAAACTCTAATGAGAGAAAAAATTGGATTAAAATTTTGAATAATACACCTAACTTAACTATAACATTTGCAGACATGAGTTTAAAAGGATCTATGCATCCTTCTTCGTTATTAGAATCTTTTCACTTTAATAAAATTAATTATAGAGCCAGTCACTATTCAAACTGTAGTAATAAATACAATTTAGCTTTATTATATGATGATTATACTAAATTTGGAGCAATTCATACTGAGCTTCCTAAACTTAAATTCAATTATCGAAACTTAAATTATTTGACTTATAATAATAATTATACTCAGATAAATCAAAATTTAATTAAAGATAACTTTAAAAAAGGACTTTATTTATCATACACCAAATTAAA
>JAQUDY010000029.1 GCA_028685445.1 Bacilli bacterium | reverse complement strand
AATCTTTAAATGGTGTTAAAATCTCAGGAACTAAAGTATATCGTCAAAAACTGAAAGAAAGTGAACCAGCTTGCTCCTCTATTGAAAGATATTCTCAGATGGGAGCAACATATTATACTGCTGCAGCTTTAATTGGTAAAACAAATGATGAAAAAAAATTACCTTGTGCATCTTTAATAATTTTCAAAGAAACTCCTACTAAATCTTGTGTATATGGACCAGCAGTAAGTAATTCAACAGATAATTTTGCTAAACAATATTGTAAAGTTTCTTATAAAAATGAAGAAATATTTGTAGATAGATCAAAAATAGGAATTAGTAAACCGGTCTGTGCTGAAGAAGAACCGAAAAAAGAAGAAACCGCTCCGCCAAAAAAACAAACTCAATCAGTTGTTGATTGTCCAGCTGTTTTACCAATAAAAAATTCAAAATCTCATGAAAAACATCCTCTTCCAGTTTGCTACACATATGAAAATGGTGAATATACGGTAAAAGGTAAAGATGTAAAAGAAATGTTTACATGCTCTAAAGGTTATCGCAGAATAATAGAAGAAAGCTTGGAACAAAACACTTGTAGCAAGTTAAAAAACACAAAAGAACAACAAACTTGTTATAAGACTTTTATTTATAGTTGCTTGTCTATTTCTAAGCCAAAAGTCAGTGGAACAGGCAGTGCAGCAACACCGGAACAATTAGGAACACTATCGATTAAAGGTTACGATAGTGATACTAATACCGGGTTAGAAGGTTACATTATAAATAATGGAAGTAAACCAACAGTAAATCCAGATGAATGGACTGAATTTCCTAATTTAGAATACGAAGATACAAAAACGATGACTAGTGGATCATATTTTATTTGGACTATGACTAATGATAACTCGATAAGTTATCCAATATTATTAACAATAAAAGATGATGATATATCTACTACAGTTAGTGATATTAAAATTTCTAGTTCAAACGGTGCTATTAATCATTCTTATAATCCAATTCAAAGTGATGATTCTACAGCGTATAATCAAGAAGTAAGTTCTAGTAATTATGTAAGGTTATCTAATCAATTAGCAGATAAGTCTGTTGTTGCGAGTGGATTTGATTTATTTAAAACTGCTTATGAATTAAATGTAGATAGTAATCAAATTGCGATTTATGCTACTTTAACAAATAAAGATTCAAATTATGTTGAAGGTTATGAACCAAGAACAGTAGATTTAGATTATGGTAGAAATGTTGTTTTAATTAAAATAGTAAATAAAAACAATAAAGAAAGAACATATACTTTTATCATAAATAGAAGTGATAATCGTGAATCAATTAACACTTTAAAAAGTTTGACAACGAGCCTAGGAAATTTAAACTTTGATCCACATATATCAGACTATACTATTTCTGTACCTAAAAATGCTAAATCGGTTAATATAAATGGAACTTTAGATAGCTCTAAGTCATCTTTCATAAAGGGTTATGAACCAAGAAGAATAGATTTAACAAATGATATAACGTCTGCAGCGTTAAAAACAATTAGTGAAGCCGGCATTGCAAGAAATTATATTTTAACATTTATCAAAACTGGTGCATCAATAAGCAATGATATATCTAAAAGTACTTATTTAAGTTCTTTGACTATTCCAGGAACTGAAATAATTTTTGACAGAGATACTCTGAATTATACAGTGTCGACTCCTTATGAAATTCAAAATTTACCAGTTTTCGCTTTACCAGAGAGTGAAAATGCAACAGTTGAAATCAATGGAAATCAAGATTTAAAAGTAGGGGCTAATCGTGTTGAAATAATTATCACAAATGACAATTTGATGAAAATATATACTATATTTATTAACAGAAAAGAAGATGGTTTAGAAATTTCATCAAACACAAAATTAGAAACTCTAACAATTAAAGATTATGATTTAAAATTTATTGAAGATGTATATGATTATACAGTAAAAATCAAACGGGAAAAAACACTATTGTTAAGTGCAACTCCTCAAAGTGATCGAGCTGAAGTTTATATGTATGGTAATAATGATTTAACGACATTTAGTACCATAAGAGTAAAAGTTATAGCCGAAAATGGAGATACAGGGTTGTATTCAATTGATATTATAAAAGATATTTATAATAAGAAATTTGAAACAACCGTTGCTATAATAGCAAGTATGATTCTTCTAAGTGGAACCATAATAGTAATAATTAATAAAAAACGAAAAAAATTGAAAGATTATATAGAAGGATAGGAGGTATGAATGTGAAAAAAATAAAATATTTAATACCTTTGTTATTATTATTAATTCCTATAAAAACAAATGCAACAATAGTAATTAGAGATATACACGTAAGATTGTATGATACAGAAGCAGAATGTAGAACAGATTTAGCTAAAAACAATAAAACTGTAAACTCTAATGCAACAAACGGGTATTACTTAAGTTGTATTAGGGTAAGTTGTGGTGGTAATAATGCGATAGCTCATTATGACTTAGAACCATTAAACACAAATGTAACTTGTGTTAATGGAAACCAAAACCCTTTTATTGATCCGTGGAAGACTGCTTTTCCAAGTACTGGCGGTTTAACTTTAGGAGAAACTTGTTCGTCAGATGAAAATGATGAACAATACGTCGCAACACAATATGCTACAAAAGTTGATCAGTATAACTGCTTGCAAAAAGCTGATGGAACTCTTTATCAAGGAACATCAACTAATAATACAGATCAAAACTCAAATAATGTACCTAACCAAAATACAGATCAAAACTCAACTGAAAATCCACAAACAGGAATAAATACATATTATATAATTTTAAGTTCAACTATTCTTATATTAAGTATAGGATTATATATTATAAATAAGAAAAACTTCTTTAAAAAGATTTAATTATTAATGATTTTATGTTATTATTAATATAAGTCTTGATAGAAAAAGGATATCAAAACGATATCTTTTTTTTAAAAGAAGGAGCTATAAAAGATGAAAAAAAATTACAAATACGTTTTAATTTTAATTACAAGTATTTTTATGATGAATACAGTAAGTGCAGCGAGTTATAACACGCCTGTAAAAAGTGATATGAGCTATAGCGAATGCATTAATTTTCAAGATAGCGTAAAAACTTCAAGCGGTAATGGTTATTTTGGGCACTGTGTTAAAGCAACGTGTTATAGTGGAGTTTGGCAAACTCAATATTATATTTCAGAAAATATGGTTAGATGTACTAATGGTAATCTGGGGAAATATAATCAGGTGATAAAAACAGGATGTACACCATATGTTGGAAGTTGCACGCCATCTACGACTGTAAAATATTGTAGTATAGTAACGTATTATGATTGTAATAAAACGATTTCTGGAGGTGTCTATACACCACCAACGCTACCCTCACCAATAACAACTAAGCCAACAACTAAACCA
Organism: Bacilli bacterium; assembly: GCA_028685445.1. GTDB lineage: Bacteria > Bacillota_I > Bacilli_A > RF39 > UBA660 > DUUS01. The sequence goes on along the minus strand of JAQUDY010000029.1, from coordinate 6,443 downwards.
ACAACAAAATCAACAACTAAACCTAAACCAGTGAAGCCTTCTCCTAATGTACCAATAACTACTGAACCTATAAAAAGTAATAATAATTATATTGCCAACTTACTTCTAAGTCCGGGGATAATAGACTTTAATAAAGAAATAGAAAATTATATATTAGAAATAACAGAAGATGTAACTTCTATAGAAGTCTTACCAACATTAGAAGATAATAATGCCACATTTTCAGTTGAAAATAATAAAGATATAAGTATAGATAAACCTATTTTGATAACCGTAACAGCAGAGAATGGTGACGTTAGAGTTTATACTATCAATTTAGAATATAAAGAAGCAGGCGAATTATTAGATTCTAATTCTAAAATTAATAATATAATTATAAAAAATCATTATATAAACTTCAATTCAGATATTTTCTCTTATATAATAAAAATAAATAAAGAAGATAAATTAGATATTGAAGTAGATTTATCTAGTGAGAAAGCTCAGTACCAAATAATAGGTAATGATAACTTAAAAAATCGTTCTAAAATAACTATAACAGTAACTGCAGAGGATGGTAGTGAAACTCCGTATATAATTAATATTAAAAAAAGCAATAATATTAGTGGTGTTTTTATAGTTATTATTGTAGTTGGAATAGCTGCTTTTGTAGGTTTTAAATTAATTAAAAGAATTACATTAAGAGAAAAGGAAACTAATTATGAGTATGAATAAAAAAATGTTTCTATTATTTATTTTTTTGTTAATTATAACACCAACTTACAATGTTTTAGCAAAGCAAAAAAATGTATCTGTTTTTTGTCTATGTGAGTATGATGGAAATAATGTAACTTGTCCAGAGAAATGTTCCGCAGAATCTTTAAAGATTGCTGCAGCGGTTGAATGTGGAGGAAGAGGATCTGAAATTCATAGTATAAAGTACTTTTGTAATCCTTATACGGAATTTGGAATAATGACACCTAACAGTAATAGAGAAGGAACAACCCCTAAAGATGCTTGTCAAAATTATGTGTCTAATACATCACTATCAGTTACTGATAAAACTTCATTAAAAGTAGTAGCTAAAGCGACTTGCACTCCTAAACCAGAAGTTTTAGGTCAGTTTATATGTGAAGAAGAGGATGTTTTAAAGACACTTACATTTCTTGGATATTTATTGTTTTTCGCAAAATTATTAGTCCCTTTCATATTAATTATAATGGGAACAATGGATTATTATACATCAATTATATCTAATAGCTCTGATGACATGAAAAAGCAAACAACTAGGTTTATTAAAAGAGTAATATTAGGAATAATGATTTTCTTTATTCCAGCAATTTTAAATACTTTTATGGTATTTGTAAGCAAATATAGTGATATTGCAGCAAAATATGAAAACTGTGTAAATTGTGCTTTAGATCCTATCTCATGTGATAATTAAAAAAGTTTACAAATGCTTACTTATTTATTTGTTAAAATATAAAATCTGATGTATAATAATCATAAGATAGGGAGGAGGCTTATAAATGAAAGATGCAACTGGAGAATTAAGTATGACAGCAATAGCTGTAGTTGCTATAGCCGCTATTGGGGTGGTGTTTACTACTTTAATTTGGCCATCTATAAAAGCAAATATAACTAGAAGTACATATTGTACTCAAGCACATAGATGTGATGATGCTGGTCCGACTGCTACAGAGCAAACTTGTTACTATTATGACAAAGATGATAATGAACAATCAGTAAAATGTCCAACTAAATAAATATAGGTGAAGGAAGATTTAAATGAGAGAAGCTATTGGTGGAACGTGGATTTTTGGTATTGTTGTAACATTTATAGTTTTATTTAGTAGCTATCTAGCGATTTCTGTTAACTATTCTAAAGCTTTTAAGGTAAAAAATGATATGGTTAGTGTTATCGAGGAATATGAAGGTTATAATGATAACTCTCAACAAAAAATCGAAAGAATATTATCTGGAAATGGTTATGCAGTAAGAGGTCCTTGTAAAAGTCATGAACAAGGAATAGATGGTTCAGCTGGAAAATATAAATATTGTATACATTGTGTTGAAAAAAATGATAGTTTAAAAAAATCTTATTATACTGTTAAAGTTTTTTTTAGATTAGACTTACCAGTTATAGGTGATATTTTCACTTTTCCAGTAACAGGAAGTACTAAAACAATTCATTTTCCCACTAACCAAGGGACAGGTTTAAAATGTGAAAGTGCATAGGTTAATATGAATATAATAATAACAAATCAAAATTATAAAATTACAGAATCTTTAAATGTTGAAGTTATTAAAACTCTTTCAGGAGAGTTTTCTTTGGATGAAGTCTCTAATCATTTAGTAAACTTTTTTTATAATAAATTAATTATTGATATAACGGCAATAAGAAACTATTATGATATCAATAGTACAATTAATTTCTTAAGAGGGTTTGATTCTGATAAAATAATTATTCTATTAAATGATAGCGAAGTAATTAATAATAATAGTTTTTTAGGTAGGCTAGTAGAAAATGGATTTTATAATTTTACTAGAAATGCTGCAGGAGTTAATTATTTAATAGATAATCCAAATAACTACGAAGATGTAGTTCAGTATACAAAAGAACTTCCTAATTATTCTAATAATAATTATAATATTAATAATACAATAAAAGAAGATTTCAGTTCTATTAGTGATGCTCCTAGTAAAAATAAAAAAAACACTAAACAAATAATAATAGGTGTACAAAATTTAACAGATCATGCTGGAGCTACAACATTATCTTATATGATGTACAAACAATTAAAATATAATTACACTGTAAAAGCAATAGAAATGAATAAACAAGATTTCATTTATTATCGAAATTCAGATTTAACTATGTGTACATCTATTGATAGTTTAAAATTAAAATTAAAAGAGTTTTCTAATGTCGAGGTAATTATTATAGATTTAAATGGCTTTGATGCTGAAGCGTTATGTGATGATATTTTATATCTTGTTGACCCTGGAACTATAAGGTTAAATCTTTTGTTAAATAAAGATAGTAATGCATTTATGAAAACCAGAAATGGTAAAGTTATATTAAATCGAAGTGCAATTAAACAAGAAGAAATTACAAATTTTGAGTATGAAACAAAATCCAAAGTGTTTTTTAATATTACGAATTTCGATGATCGTAAAGATCGCATTCGAATTATCGATTTACTTTTGTATAATTTAGGCTTTAAAAAACAAAATCCACATAATTTAGGTTTTTTTGGTAATATATTCCAGAAAAATCAATAGTTATGTTGACTTTTATCATAGAATAATATAAAATTTAATTAGATGTAAGGAGAAGATTATAAAATGGGTAATTTATTAGTATCAGCTGTTGATGTTGGAGATTTTTGTAACAAAGCAGCGGAAATTTTACAATTTACTGGTTGGGTATTAACTTTTTTCAAAGTAGCAATACCAATAATAATTATAGGTTTAGGAATGTTTGATTTTGGAAAAGCTGTTGTAGCAAGTAAAGAAGATGAAATTAAAACTCAAACAAAAAGATTAATCTATAGAGCAATTGCTGGTCTTGTAATATTTTTTATTCCTAGTATTGTATTATGGCTATTTAGTGCAGTTAATGCATATGAAGCTGCAGAAAATGCTGCTCAATTTGATGCTTGCCGTGAGTGTGTATTATCACCTTGGGGCGATACATGTAAAACAGCAGTGTCTAATGCTAATAATTAAAAATACAAATATAACAACGTAAGTTGTTTTTTTTGTTTTTAAATGAAGGTTTTTTCAAAAACTTTAGTTGAAAAAGATTAGTTGTTCTGGTATACTTTTAGTTAGGAAATAGTTATTTTTTAGATAGAGGTTTCAAATGAAAAATTATTATATAGTTTCAATAATTTCAGTATTTTTTATATCTATGTTTTTTTGTGTAACAGAAGTATCAGCTAATCAAAGCATAGATTCAAACAATTATTCTATAAACTTCTTAACTAATGAAAATTCAGATGAAGTTTGTACAAGCTTATTAGGTGGAAATTTAAAATCAGATTTACAATCAGTGATGGATATTATTCGAATTGTAGGACCGCTTTTAGTGATATTTCTTACTTCAGCAGAGTTTATAGTAGCTATAGCTGGTAAAGATGATGATGCCATAAAAAAATGTACGAACAAGTTAGTAACTCGTTTAATTTTAGTTGCTATTTTATTTTTATTACCAACATTATTAAACTTGTTTTTAGAATTTTTAGATCAGAAATATACTACTTGTATTAAATAGGAGGATGCTATGATAAATTTATTAACTACTAGTGGAATCGTTGGCGATTCGCTTATGAATATGCTAAATAGCATTTGTTTATTTGTTGATACAATTGTTTATTGGTTTATATCAATTGCATATCAAGTTTTTGTAGCTATTAGTCAAGTTAATTTATTTGGAGAATCTACTTTAAGAATAATCATTGATCGAGTATTCACTATTTTAGGTGTAGTAATGCTGTTTATAATGGCCTATGAAATTATTTTGTTAATTATTAATCCTGATAAATTATCAGGAGATAATGGAGCAAAAAAATTAATAACTAAAGTATTAACATCAATAATTTTAATTGTATTATTACCAACTATTTTTAATTATATGCAAGTCTTTCAATATAACGTATTAACATCAAATGTAATAGGAAATGTTATTATAGGTGGTTCCTCTAGAGCAAATGAAACTTATGATCTAAAGTCAGCTGGTACTTCAATGGCATTAACAATAGCATCAGCATTTTTTCATCCAATTACTGCAGATGGAGTAGAGCACTCATATATATCATGCCAGCAGGAAGAGTCTGCACCTAAAGTTTGTGATGTTTTTATTGAAACATATGATACTGCTTTAGCAGAGAGTAATCCTTCTGGATTGTTCTCAAGCGAATTACAAGATTATCTTCAGCTGAACTTATGGGAAAAAATAACTAGTCAAGAACGTCAAATGAAATATATGCCTATTTTAAGTACAATAGCTGCAATTTTTGCAATTAAAACAATTATTGCATTTTCTCTTGATATTGGTATTCGTGTTGCTAAATTGGGGTTTTTACAAATTGTTGCACCAATACCAATCGCTTTAAATATTAGAGCAAAAGAAAGCATTTTTAATTCAAAGTGGTTTAAACAATTAACAGATACATATCTAATGATATTTGTTCGATTGATAATTATTTATTTTGCAATGTTTGCAATAAGTTTAGTTCCAGAGGTTATTTCAAATATGTGGGTTACAGGAGGTAACTTCTTGATTCAAATTATGGCTACAGTTGCTGTTGTTTTAGGTATTTTACAATTTGCTAAAGATGGACCTGATTTATTAAAACAATTATTTGATTTAGAAATTAATACAAGCATTAAGAAAAGACTTGATGATAATACATATGCTCAACGTGGACTTGCTACTATTGGCGGTGGAGCTTCTTCTTTTGTTTCTAACGCTTATGACGGATTTAAAAATGAAAAAGGTGTACTTAATACGGCGTTTTCTGCAGCAGGAGGCCTAATTGGCGGTGGTCGCCGAGGTTGGAAGAATAGTGAAGGTATTGATAGTTTTGGCAAAGTTGGTAGTGTTGTTTCTAAATCGCGAGCAGAATCTGATGCTGCTAGAGCTCATCATGAAGATGTTAGAGATCGTGCAATAGCTAACGATTGGGGAACTGTAGGTGGCAAAGCTGTACCAGGCGTCACAAGAATCGCTGGAGAAATGATGGGAGTTCCAGAAAAATTAGGAGACTATAAAGATGATTTCGTCAAATGGGTTGGTGGCGAATCAAGTTTAGAAAAACTAGAAGCAGCTAAAGCTGGTCAAGAATCATTTAAAACATTTTTAGAAAGACTTAATTTAGGAGATGACCAAATAAAAGCATCTAAAGATGCGAATTCTAAAGCATTAGCTACTTTATCAGAAAAAATGAAAGTTGAAAATAAGCATCTTTTAAGTGAGTTTAGAAGAGAAAATAATATTCCAGCTGATGTAAATGATAATGATTTAATTTTTAATAACAAAGATGCATTAGCAGAGTATATAGAAAGCTATTATAAAAAAGAAATTAAAAATAGAACTATAAGTAACTTTAGTAAAAAAGGACAATTATATACAAATGAAGTTAACAATTTAGTAGCAGACTTAACAACAAGCTTAAATGCACTTGGAACTGAAACTGCAAAAACAATTCTAGGGTCGGGCGGTTTTAGTAGCATAAAAGAAATGGAATTAGCATTAAAAGATATAAACAATCCTAACTTTTCACAATATTATGATGATGTAATGAAAGTGAAAAAATCTATTGACATTGAAACAAGCAATCAGACTTCATTATATACTGGTGAAATAAAGAAGGATAAAAAATAATTATGGGAAAAATACATGATTGTATCAGAAAACCTGTATATCAAAACTTAATAAAGTTTATTCAAGAATATAT
>JAQUDY010000028.1 GCA_028685445.1 Bacilli bacterium | reverse complement strand
TAATTCAAGAATAGCATGCCCGAGTACTATTAAAGGCCCGGCAATAAATCCACGGCGGGCACTTTCAGTAATCGTTAAAGTCAATAAAGGGCCCGGCATCATAGCTCCTGATAGTCCAACAATAAATATCATCGCTTCATTAATAGCTTTTCTAAAGCTATTAATTAAATCTTTGTTATTTTCTATAAAACTTTTTTTAGCATTAAAAGCAGTGTATGGTACTTCACCAGAATAAGTACCAACGCTAGCTACGACATAACCTAAATCTTCATTTTCTAATTTAGTAGCATTAGGTTCAAATAAATTTACAAAATCGCCTTGTCCTGATAAAAAAGCACTTGTTAAATTTGCAAAATCTACGGAATCATTTATATTAACTCCAGTTGTATCTGTTTTCTTTAGCGCATTAGTAAAGTTTAATATAGGCATACCACCAACTCTACCAGCTAAAACTTCTTTTCCAATCAAATCACTTATTTTAAAGTTATCAATATTTTTTCTAGAAACGATAAATTGACCATCTCTTTTTGTTAGTCCAGCAAAAGTTTGAACATAGTCTTTTAAATTCTCTTGATAAATATAGATTGTTGCCTCAGGTCCGCAAAAACCTATTTCTACATCACCTGATAAAACAGCTGCAGCTACATTATTAGCGCCACTTGTCAGAATTAAATCTATATTCAATCCTTCTTTTGCAAAGAATCCTTTTTCAATTGCCACATAAAATGGTGCATAAAAAGGACTATGGGTAACTTCAGCAACTTTAATTGTTCTTACATTTTCATCATCTTTATTATTAGAATATATTAATGAGAATAATCCAGCAGCGATTAAAAACAAACCTAATAAAACGTAAACAAATATTTTTTTCATTTTTTCCTCCTTAATTCATGTTATTATATGTATTTTAAAATTAATGTTGCAAACCCAAATTCTAAAAAAAACTTGAGTTTTTCATAAGAATCGCATATAATAACAAGAAAAAAATGGGTGGTTATTGTGGAAATAATTAATTATAGTAATTATAAATTTAATAAAATGGAAAAATACATCTTAGAAAAAAGTGTAGTAAATACAGAATGTACACTATATTTTTTACCTTGTAAAGAAAAATGGTTAAAAAAAATGAAGCTTTTTAAAAAGTTTTATGTAACAAGTGGTCCTTATTTAGGAAATAAATTATTAACGATAAATACATTAATAGATAATAAAGATTTATTAGGAATAGAAGAATTAATATTTCCAGAACGATTAGTTGCTGTTAACGACACAATATGCGGATTTATGATGCCTTATATTGATTCAGTAGATTTAGGAAGCCTTTTATCAGATTTAAATGTCCCTACAGAAAGAAAAATAGAATTATTAAAAGAAGTAGGGCAAATATTAAAAAAAGTAGAAACAGCTAGTAAATATGTCAAAAATTTTTACTTAAATGATATTCATGAAAACAATTTCATCTTAGAAAAAGAAACAAATAAATTACTTGCAGTTGATTTAGATAGCTCATCTATAGGTGATAACATGCCTTTTCCTTCAAAGTACCTGCACTTTATAGGAAACAAAGTAGAAGGACAAATAAACAAATATCAAAAAAACGAAGATGGGATTTTTATTCCGGATCAAAATAGTGAATTACTTTGTTATAATGTAATGGTCTTAAATATGATTTGTAATGGACAAATTAATATATTAAATATAAATGATTTTTATTGTTACTTAGAATATTTAAAAACAATAGGTTTTAAACATGATTTACTAGATTGTTTTGCTAAGATTTATGCGAACTGTGATAATGAAAATCCAATGGAACATTTAGATACCATTCCAAAACAAATAGGTAGAGCAGATATTAAAGTCTTTAAATATCTGCATAAGAAACAAAAATATTAATATTTTGTTTTTTTTATTATAAAATATCTGGTTATAGTTTACATTAATATCCATTTTTGTTATAATTTTAATTAGAATAAGGAGGGCTAGTTATGGATACTGTTATCAGAGAAATTAACGAAAGTCTATTAAAAATAATAAATGAATTGGAAAGTCGTCAACAAGCTAGCCATAAAGAGTTAGAAAATGTTAATATAAAAATAAATGAAAAAGTTGATGAAGCTAAAGATTATAAAATTGAAGTTGATAATGCTAAAAGTAAAATCAAAAAATTAGAACAAGAAATAGAATCTTTAGAAAAGGATTTATCCGATTTAAATGAAAGATTTGGAAAAAAAGATTTAAACGCTATTTTAGAAGCAGGACATAAAGAAATAAATTCTAAAATAATGGAAAAGCAAAATCTAATTACGAAACAACGTCAAAAAATAGGAGAACTTGCTGATCGAGCACGAAGCATAAAAGATTTGCTGATTAATCTAAAAAAGGATAAGATTATTAAAGAAGAAAAGTTAAATATAATAAATAAAGCTTATGATTATTATAACGACTCATTAACTAAGATTATTGATTACGCTAAAAATAATCCTAAGAATTTAAATAGCTATGATCTTAATTATAGTAATTTAAATTATGATTATTCCAATGAACCTTTGACAGAAGTGTTTGATGAAATAGAATCAATGGATGATGATAGTATTAAAGAAAAATCTGAAATACAAATAACAGAAGAAGATGATTTATCCAAAGAAGAAGAAAGTAATTTAAATAATATATTTGATAAATTAAGAGAAAAATCTTTAGATTTTGATGAAATAGATAAATCTATAGATCGCGAATATGAAGAAATATTTGGTAGAGAAGAACCAGATAGTTTTGATAAAGAAGAATCTGAAAATCTAGATATTACAGAAAATGATTTAAACACTCCAGTAGAAGATGTTTCCCAACCTAATATATTTGATGAAATAAACAAGTCAGTCTCAGAAGAGATAAAACTGCCTGATATATTTGGAAATGAAGCTCCTATTAATCAAGAATTAGAAATAAAACCAGAAATAGATAGTTTATTTAAAGAATACAATTTAGATTTTAATAAATTTGTAAAAGAAGATCAAGAATTAATAAATAATATATTTGTATATGATCAATTTCAAAAAGTTTTAGCGATATTACAAAATAATCATATTGATTTAAATAAAATATATACTGCTTCAAGTTTATTTGAAAAATTAACTCCTGAAGAGTTAGATCAAATATTAACTAAATTATTGTTAACTGGTCAAACAACTTCTAATATAGAATTAATTTTAGATTCTTTAGGAGATATAACAAGCGCTAATTTAACAGAAATTGTAAACAATTATGGTCCTGAAATAAAAGATGCAAACATCGCAGAAATTATTATGAAAAGTAAAAAATTGGCAGGTAATATATCAGTAATAGATAAACCAATATATCTTCAAGAACTAGGTTTCACAGAAGAGGAAATAACAATTATGGAATCTTCTATTAACAGAGACAATTGGGAAATAATTGTTAATTTTCCGGAATTAATTATGGTCAATTATAGTTTATTAAATAATTTAGAAATTGGTAATATAAAAGAAGTATTTATGAATCATGCACATATGTTTATATTGAATCCAGATAAATTTAAATCTATTTTTGCAAAATATGATCAAAGTGATTTAGTTAGGTGTATAGAAAAAAACGCTGCTGTAATTGAAAAACTATAACAAATTTAAACTCAACTTCAAGTTGAGTTTTTTCAACCTATAAGTTATAGATATTACGCCATACTTTTAGTATTATTTTCATGGAGGAGTAAAAATGAATAAAACAAAAGTAATAATTAGTGGTTTATTAATTGTAATAGTTATTTTAATTGCAATGAATTTTAAAGGGGATAGTCTAAAGCCTTTACCAGCGCCAGAACTGGCCGAAGGAGTAAGAGGAGCTTATGGTATAGATAAAAATATAGACGATCAATCTATTGATAATTATTTAGATAGAGAAGATACTGTTTATATTGATTTAAGAATGTTAGATGATCCTGCTTCTTGGGAAAATAAAGGTGGAGAAAGAGAATTAACTGGATTTATCAAAGGGTTTAAAGTAATACCATATCCATTTTTAGCTGGCTTTTCACAAGAATATAGAGATCAAAAAACAGATGAAAATGTTGATGGATTATATGATGGGCCTTCTCTTTTTCAGTTAAGTTCTGATGGTATTTATACTGCTAATTATAAGGAATCAATGGACATTTTAGAGTTTGTCTTTCCTAAAGATAAAAATATTTTCTTAATTTGTGGGGCTGGAGGATATGCTAGAATTGCAAAAGAAATGCTAGTAGAACTTGGTTGGGATAAAAATAAAATTTATAATTTAGGTGGATATTGGTTTTATGAAGGAAAAAATAATATTCCAGTAAAAAATACTAAACACGGAGACATTAGTTATGATTTTTGGAAAGTAATGTATTATAATATTGATTTTAAGACTTTACATAAGGTAAATTAGTGAAAAAAATAATTTATCTACCTATATTATTTTTAGTAATATGTTTATTAATTGTTCTTATAAACAAAAAAGAAAATAATTTTTTTTTAGAAAATACATATTACGGAGAGTCTGAGTTAATAGATATAAACATTAAAAAGCTAAATGAGTTAATATCAGAAAAAAAATCATTCGCTGTTTTAGTTTATCAAGATATGTGCGTTGCGTCTTCTGATTTTAATAAAATAGTCCAAACATTCCAAACAGAAAAAGAAATAACATTTTATAAAATTCCATTTTCTAAATTAAAAGAATCAGATTTAAATAAAACAATTAAATATTATCCTTCTTTTATGATTTATAAAAAAGGAGTGCTAATTGATTATTTGAAAGCTGATAAAAATGATAATATTAAATATTATCAAACAGTAGAAGGGTTTGAATCTTGGTTTTTAAATTATGTAATTTTAAAATAAATAAAAAAAGAGCCTTAGGTTCTTTTTTTGTCAAGTTAAAGTATATATATACATTAGATTTTCAAATAAAATGAAACAATTTACGTTATTTGCTATAATTAATGTAATAGTAGGTGGTAAAATGAGAAATATTATTTTTATAATCATAGTTTCTATATCTTTTTTTGCTACACTAAATGTAGATGCAGATACAACTTATATCAAGGGCAAGATGACCGATACCAATGTTGCTTTAAGGCGTACTTCAAATAATGACCTAGATAGAATTAAATATGATGAGAATTCAACTGTAACTTTATCTGATCCCGAAACTTTTGAAATAATAGGTGAAACAGGAAATTATTTTAAAATAAACGTTCAATATAAGGGGATTTATTACACAGGTTATATTCCAACAAAATATTCAAAAAAAGTGGCTACTTATACTGTGAAAAGTCAGACAGTTAACGAAATATTAGCACTTGGATTTAATGAAACATATGCTTACAAGTTAGCAGTATTAAAAACAATTTATCCAAAATGGACTTTTATTCCATACGAAACAAATTTAGATTTTAATGATGTAGTAGATAAACAAGCCAATCCAGTTAATAAAAACTTGATAAATTCAAGTAACAAATCATTATATAGTACTGAAGATGGGTCTTTAAAAGCAGATGGAACTTTTCAAAAATATGATAATGGTTCTTGGTATGCAGCTTCTAGACAAACAATAGGATACTATTTAGATCCTAGAAACTTTTTTAATGAAGGACATATATTCATGTTTGAAACTCTTCAATATAATAAATCAGCACATGATAAGGCTAGACCAGCTGTTCAAGAAGTTTTAAGAGCTACATTCATGGACCCTAAAACAAGTTTTTATAAAAAAGCATTTGCATGTAAAGATGGATATCAAATATGTGTAGATGATATAAATAAACAAATTAACAAAGACTATTTAGATATATTTTCAGATGCTGGAAATATTCATGATGTAAACCCAGTTCATTTATCAACAAGAGTATATCAAGAACAAGGTTTAAAAGGTAGTTCTTCAATAATTAGTGGAAATGGATATAATGGAAAACATATTGGTTATTTTAATCATTTTAATGTTGCTGCATCTGGCAATGGAGCAGGTACGATTATATCTGGGGCATTATCAAGCGCAGAAAATAGAGGTTGGAATAGTCCGTATGCATCAATTGTTGGTGGAGCAGAGTTTATTAGAAAATGGTATATAGGTGTAGGGCAAGATACGGTTTATTTTCAAAAGTTTGATGTAGTTGACCCAGCTTCATATAGTCATCAATATATGCAAAATGTAACCGCTCCTTATAGCGAAGGTTATTTTTCTTATACGGCATATGAGCGTGGTGATGTGATGAATGAAGCGTATACTTTTAAAATCCCGATTTATAAAAATATGCCAGCATATACAACATTAGGCATTGAAGGAAGTGATGATGCTAATTTATCTAGTTTAAATGTAACAGGATGTTCATTGATGCCAACATTTAGTAGCAGTGCTGTTTCATACACATGTAATGTAACTAATGACATAAGTAGTGTAAAGATATCGGCTACTTCTACATCTAAATCCGCTACGATTAAAGGTACAGGTACAGTTAATATTCCAAGCTCAGAAAACAATTTCGAGATAATTGTTACAAGTGCAGTTGGTAATTCAAAAAGTTATAACTTAAAGATTATTAAAGTTAATAAAGAAGAACTAACTCCCGATGATATTATTTCGAAATTACAAATTAATAACAATTCTGGAGTGTTAAGTGGTTTTAATATTGGCACTAACGCAGCAGAACTTGTAAATAATATAAAATCTTTATTTCCAAGCTCTAGCGTAACAATTGATAGCAATAAAAAAATTGCAACAGAGACTAAATTAACTGTAAAGAATAAAGGAACAAAAACATATACTTTATTAATCTATGGCGATAATAACGGAGATGGTTTGGTAGATATATTAGATCTTCTAACAGTTCAAAAACATATTTTAGGATCAAAAAAATTGACAAATAATTACTATAAAGCATCTGATACAAATAAAGATGGAACAGTAGATATATTAGATTTATTAACTATTCAAAAACATATTTTAGGAACTGGAAAGATATTTCAGTAGAAGGAGTAAAAAATGAAAAAAATAATTATATTGATAATAATGTTATTATCAATAATATTACCAACAACAGTTAACGCTGCTAGTGGTAGCATTAAAGCTACAGTAACTTCATCACGAGTCACTTTAAACAATATAGTAACCGTAACAGTAAAAGTGAGTAGCGATAAACCTATTGGTTCATGGCAATTTAATATAGAATACGACTCATCAAAACTTAATATTCAAAGTGGAAATCCAATAGTTGTTGATTATGGAAACGGTTCATATAATAGTAAAACATACACATATAAATTTAAAGCCGTAGGATTAGGTTCTACAACAGTTAAAGTTGTTAATGCTAAAATAGCAGATTATGAAACAGTAAGCTACATTAATACAACAACATCTGGTGTCACATTAAATGTAAGCGAGCCAGTAAGCATTAAATATTCATCTGATAATAATCTTTCATCACTATCTGTAGATGAATTTAATATTACGCCGGAATTTGATAAAAATACATTAGAATATTCGGTATTGTTATCACCCGGAGTAGAAAAAATAAAAATAGACGCTAAAACATCTCACAATAAAGCAAAAGTTAGTGGTCTTGGAGAAATAAATGTAGTTGAAGGAGAAAACCTTTTACCTGTAACTGTTACTGCAGAAAACGGTGCATCAAAAACATATACTATCAGAGCTACAGTCCCAGAAAGGGAGCCTTTAAAAGTAAATGATGGATATAGTATTTTTAGAAAAATGCCAGAAGAACGACCATTGTATTTTAATGAAAAACAAATAAAAATAAATGATGAAGAAATAATTGTTCTCTATAATAAAAAACTATCTTTAACGTTAGTTTATGCTAGTAATAATGATGATAATACCGGATTTTATGAATGGTCAAATAATAGAGTCTTAAGAGAATTTATATCAATTAATAATGAAGATTTATCAATAAGAATCTTACCTGAAATAGGGAAAGAAGCATCACGGAATTTAAAAGGATTAATCAAATCAGAAATTATAATTAAAGAAAACTCAATAAAAGCTTATCAAATTACTAAAAAAAGTAAATATTATATAATAAGTGGAACTGATTTGATAACAGGACAAACAAACCTTTATAATTATGATAGTAAAAATAAAACATTACAAATATATGACCAAGAATCAATTAATTATTTATTAGATCAAATAATAGAAAAGAAAATCATTATTTATGCTTTATCTGGTTCATTAGTTATTTTTATAATAATTACAATTTTATTAAGTAGAAATAAAAATAAACTGCAAAAATTAGAAAAGAAAATTAAAAATAGTAAAGATGAAGAAAGTAAAAACTAATTACTTTTTTTATTTTTCTAAGTTAAGCTCTATAATAATATGATATAATAAATTAGAGGTTTAAATGAAAATAAAAGGATATCGTAAACTTAAAAATAACGAATATGAAATAACTCTAAATGAAAATAAAACTATTCACTTGTATGATGATGTTATTATAAAATACAGCCTGCTCTTAAAAAAAGAAATAACCCATTCTGAGTTAACAAAAATTTTAAAAGAAAATGATACTCTAGAAGCTTATTATATTTCACTTAGATATATAAATAAAAAAATGCGATCTGTTTTTGAGTTAAAAAAATATCTAGAAAATCTTGAATTCGATTCAAAGATTATAGATAAAACTATCAAAAAATTAAAATTAGAAAATTATTTAAATGACCAACTATTTTCTCGAAGTTACATTAATGATCAATATAATTTAACTAATAATGGTCCGATAAAAATAAAAAAATCTCTCAATCAACTAGGGATTAATGATGAATATATAGAGATTAATCAAGATTTTTCACCGAAAATAAAACACTTAATAAATAAAAAAATAAAATCCAATCATAAGCTTAGCACCAATGCTTTAAAAATTAACATAGTAAAATATTTAAGTAATCTAGGATATCCTAAAGAATTATATATATCTGAATTAGAAAAAATTAAGGCTGATGATATAACTTTTATAAAAAAGGATTATGAGCGATTATTAAAAAAATATAAGTATAAATATGATTCAAACAAATTAAAATATATTTTAAAAGAAAAATTATACCAAAAAGGATACGAACATGATACTATAAATAGTATTGTATTTGAAGGAGAATAAAAATGAAATTAAAATACCAAAAATTATCAAAAAAAGAACAAATTCAAATAAAAGATGAGTTTTTAAAAAAAGAAGTGAGTCTTGTTTATAAGAAAGCTAACAAAGTAATGATCTTTGCTACTTTAGGTATAATCTTAGCAATCATCAGTACTTTTTTTGATATAGTATATAAAACAGGGATAGCTAATTATTTTTTAGATGGATTTTTATTTATTTTTTCATTAATATTTTTTATAATAATGAAAAATACTAAACTTAAAGAAATAAACAAGTATACAATCAATAAAAAAAAATAACATGTGTTATTTTTTTTATTGATTAGCATTATTTTTTAAAGAAAGTAATTGGTTGCTTATAAGACTAGAATATTTTTTATTGATATTAGAGTCTTCAATTTTAAATCCGTATGATTTTCTTAAAGCTATCATTGCATTTACTGGCAGTGCTGCATCTGTTGATAGTAATTTATTTGATAAATCTTTAATAATAGTATCTTTAACGTCTTTTAATTTAGCTTTATCCTTTTCACCAGTCTTTAAAATAATATGATATCCAAAAGCTGATTTTACTGGTTTTTTGGTGTAAGCATTTAATTTTAAATCAAAAGCTGCTTTTTCAAATTCTGGAACCATTTTGCCTTTATTGAAATAGCCAAGATCTCCATCTTTTTCTGCAGAGCCTTTATCGTCTGAATGTTTTTTAGCTAATTCAGAAAAACT
>JAQUDY010000027.1 GCA_028685445.1 Bacilli bacterium | reverse complement strand
AAGAAATAGATCAAATAGCAATGGTTAATAAAACAAGAAATAAAGAAAATTTAATTACAAAAATACTTAAATCAAGTTTTTATTCTTTTATTAATTCTATTAGTGATACTAAGTTTGTAAAAGGAGCATCAGATTTTAGAATGTTTAGAAAAGCAATAGTTGAATCTATTGTTTCTCTAGGAGAGAATAATCGTTTTTCAAAAGGTATTTTCTCTTGGGTTGGTTTTAACACTCATTACATGGAGTACGAAGTTGAAGAAAGAAACAGTGGTAAAACAAATTTTAATTTATTAGGTCAATTTAAATATGCTTTTAATGGCATTGTTAATTTTAGTATAAAACCATTAAGGATAGCCACAATATTAGGATTCATCACTTCTATAATTGCATTTATTTATTTATTAGTAATATTAATAGAAACATTTATTACAGGAATAGCTGTACCAGGATATGCATCTTTAATTTGTATTATTTTATTTCTAGGCGGAGTACAATTAATTGCTATAGGCATTTTAGGTGAATACGTTTCAAAAACTTACTTAGAAACAAAAAAAAGACCTGTCTATATTTGTAAAAATAGACTAGGCTTTAATGATGATGATATTCTATAACCAGATAAAACTGGTTTTTTTATTTAACTAAATTCTTTGGATAAACTTTTATGTTTAGTATGCAATAACTCCATACTTTTTTTACTAAGTGGAGCAGTTAAATAATTATCATAAACTTTTTTTATTATAGGATTCTTGTACGGATACCTTATTTTTGCTGTTTTATCTTGTTTTAATAAACTTGCACTTCTTTTTTTCAATATTTCTTGCATATTAATTATAGGCATAGGTATTTGCCCTCCACCACCAATACATCCATAATTACAATTCATTACTTCTATAAAGACAAACTCATTTTTTATTGAGAGTAATTTTTCTAAATTGCCCATTTGATAAACGGTAGCAGCTTTAATAATTTTTGTATTGATTTTAATTACGTATTCTTTATAAAAGTCTTTATTATTTATTAAAATCATTTCTGGTGTTAAATCATTACCTGTTTCTAAATAATAATATGTGCGAAGTGCGGATAATAAAACTCCTCCACTTGTTCCGTATATAGTACCAGAAGAAGATCCTGTTAGTTCATCAAAAGTTTTATTTTCTAAATTTTTAAAATCTATATTGTTTTCTCTTAGCGCTAATGCTAATTCACTTGTTGTTATTACATAATCACAATCGCTATTTTCTATTTCATATTTTTTAGCTGTACATGGTGTAAGTGCTACTACAACAATGTTATCTGCTTTTATTTTTTTCTCTTTAGCGAAAAACTTTTTTAAATATATTGCTCCCATTCCGATTGGAGTTTTACACGTGGATAAATTTGGTAAAATATTAGGATGATAAATAGCTGCATATTTTACCCACGATGGACAACAACTGGTAAACATTGGAAGCACATCATCATTATCTATTCTTTGCTTTAATTCTGCAGCCTCTTCCATCGAAGTTAAATCCGCTCCAAAAGTAGTATCTACAACATACTTAAAACCTAGTTTTTTTAAAGCTGCTACCATTTTACCTTCGACAAATTCTCCGGGTTTAAAATCAAAAGCATCTCCTAATGCCACCCTAACAGCAGGACTTGTCATAACAATTACTGTTTTTTCTTGATCATCTATTAAATCTAAAACTTTATTATAATCATACTTTGGAACTAAAGCCCCAGTTGGGCAAGTTAAAACACATTGTCCACAATTTATACAAATTGGTTTATTAGGATTTTTATATCTTATGTTTACGGTATTTATGCACGTATTAGCACAAGCACCGCAATCAATACATTTTTCATCTATTCTAGAAATAGCAGGATTATCTGGACTTACATAAACTCTTTTATAATTAATCTCTTTTTTGTCTGATTCTATTTCTTTAAAATCAAAAATTCCAGTACCACATAAAGGGCAATAATAACCATCCTTTAAATCTCCTATATGAATAAAACCACATTTTTGACATTTATACTTCATAATCTCACTACCTTATTTTAATAATAACAAAACAAAACAAAAAAAACAATTAACTATTTTTAATTGTTTCTATATATTTATTTATAGCTTTTGCCCACGCTGTACTAGAGGCATACTTAGGATTCATCAATTCAGGTGTTGTTAGCCCTTTACTATAATAGTTATTAAAAATCATATCTAAATAAGAAGTTATCCCTATATCTAAAGTCTCATACTTTTTATATGATGAACCATTGCATGAAGGTTGACCTTTGATACCACCAACATTATTACATTCATTAACTAGTTTAGAGCACCCCCACTTGCAACCAGTCTCATGTAATATTATTGCTAATGCAAGGTATGGATCTAAACCTGTTTTAGAAGTGTAATCCGCTATAAAATTCCCTTTATTAGCTAAAGTGCTATATAAATTTAAATTTAATTTTTTAGTTAACTCTGTATAAGTTAATCCATCATATATTATTTCTTCTCCAATTCCTAGACTCGGAGTTTTTATATTTTTAATAGTAGATTCTTTTACAATTGATTTTTTAGTAGTTTCTTTTAATAATTGAGTTGTTGTTTCTTCATCTCTTCGATCAGTTTCTATCTTAGGCATAGCATAATTAATAGATTCTTGCTTTTCTATTATAGATATTTGTCTACTTGATTTGTCTGACATCTTTTGAAAAAAGTTTTCTATCATAAAAAAACTAATAACAGATAATGTTAATCCAAATAGTGTAATAGTATATTGTATTGTATTTGTCTTCATATTATTTCTTTCTTATATATTATTATAATCATTTACTTCTTTAAATGCGTTAATCGATAAATTTGTAACTAATTCAAAACTCTTTTTACCTACAATATAAATTGATATCGAATCTCTATCAAAATCTTTTATATCTTTTGGAAACTTATTATTTAATTTAATTAATTTTGCTAATTCTACACTTAACAAATCTTTATAGTTTATTATTAATAAAGTTTTTTCTGAGTTAGAAGATAAGTTATATAAAGTTTTTAAATTTAATGCGTTTTTAATTGATTTTTCTTCGTTAACAAATGCAACTAATTTTATATTTTTACTTTTATATAAATTTACTACGTCATCTACGGTTGTTATAGTAAATTTATTTAAATCAATATTCATCAAGTCTAAAAAGTCTTCTTTTGATAAATTATTTTCTTTTCTAAAAGCAGCTTCTTGTGCCATCGCTTCTGATGCATAAAAAGTTTTTTCAACATTATCAATAGTTAACTTGAATTCATTTTCAGTAATTGAAGATATATATAACTTATTGCCTTTTGTATTGCAATTTAATTTTATAACATTAATACTTCGATTAAATCTATAATTTAAACAAAGTTCATGTGAACTTAGACTTTCGCCAGTTGATTGATAATAATACGAAAACTTTTGGTTTTTAAAACTTATAATCACCATTTCATCATCATCTAAAAGATACCAGTCATGGCTTGTAACAGCACTATCTAACTCATCACTAAAATCATATATTAATAATCCAAAAAAGAAAAGAGCAACAAGTATAATAACCATAATAATATTTTGTTTCATTTCCATCACCACGCTATGCTAAAAGAAAATATAAAAGGACAATAATACCAAGAGATATGCGGTAATATCCAAAGACCTTAAAATCATTTCTTTTTATATATTTTAATAACATCTTTATTGTTAGAATTGAAACAATAAAAGCTGTTAACATTCCTATAATCAAAATTATAATTTCCATACTTGTAAAAACAACACCAAACTTTAATAACTTTAAGAGCGATGCTCCAAACATTATTGGAATTGCTAAGTAGAAAGTATAACTAGCAGCTACTCCTCTTTCGAGCCCCAAAATTAATCCTCCTAGAATTGTAGCACCACTCCGGCTAGTTCCTGGCACTAGAGCTAAAATTTGGAAAATTCCTATTAAAAGAGCTTGTTTATAAGTGATTTTGTTTTCTGTTTTTACTTTAGGTGTTTTATTTTTGTTTATATTTTCTATAATTATAAATAAAATTCCATACACTATTAAAGCTAAGGCTACCGTATAATAATTATAAAATAATTCATCTATTTTATCGTTAAAAATTATTCCTAAAATTCCTGCTGGAATACAAGATATTAATATTTTAAACCATAAACTAAATGTATTATTAACTTCTTCTTTATTCTTATTAAATCCCCAAGGGAATAATTTTTTAAAAAATAATACAACTACCGCTAGAATAGCCCCTAATTGAATAACTACTAAAAACATTTCCCAAAATGCCTTACTTACATTTAATTTTAAAAATTCTTCAGCTAGAATCATGTGTCCGGTACTACTAATGGGTAACCACTCAGTTACACCTTCAATAATGCCAAGTATAATTGTTTTAATAATATCAGGTATCATCTAACCACTCCTTTATAATTATAACATATTAAGTCTTTTTTTAAGTCTTTTTTTTATTTAAGGCGTAAAGTTAATTATGCCAGTTTATCTTTTCGATGAAATGAATAGTAATTACAAGTAAAATACATGATAACATCACTCCTGCTAAAACGTCTGTAGTAAAATGAACACCAAGATATATCCTACTTAAACATATATTTATTATTAGAAATAAAAGCAGTAATGACAATATCCATTTCTTACTAGGTGACATTTTACTAGATATTATCAGATAAATTATAAAACCATAAAAAGTTACACTAGCCATAGCATGCCCGCTAGGAAACGAGTAACCATTTTCTATTATTTTATTAATAACTATTGGTCTATCTCTTTTAATTATATGCTTTAAACTTTGATTTAATATTGTAGAAATAATAATAGCACCAATTAAAAATAAAGTTTTTTTATATTTAAAAATTAAAGGAATTAGAGATATTACCGATAAAATAACAATTGTTATTGAATTTGCAAACTTTGTTATAAATAAAAAATAATTTGTTAAATTGTTTGATTCCAATAATATTAACTTATTATAAAAATAATCATCTAAAAAAGATGTCTTATTAAAAAGTAATAAGACTAATAATGAAATAAATAATAAACTCAGGACTAATATATCTCTTTTATAACTTTTCTTCATATAAACATTATATAAAAAAACAATACAAATTTCCATTTATATTGTTGTATTATTTAATTTCAATAAATTTTGTTTCTTTTGAAGTTTTTAAACTTGTATTATTTTACTTATTCATTAAAATAATCTGTATCTAGATTTTTAATAATGTGCTTTGTAATAGCAGATACTCCTATATCATAATCTATCATTAATTCCGTCAGTTTTTCTCCATCAATTAATATTAGTTTTTTATCTGATCCTTTAGCAAGTTCTATTGCTTTTTTATCAAAAGATGATGTTGTAACAAATATTCCTTTTTGTACTTTCTCAGATGCAAGAGCACCTAAAAAGTCTCTTATGTGTGTTGAATGAACAATATTTGTTTCTTTATATCTTTTTGTTTGAACTAAAATTTTATCAAGACCTAGTTTATCTTCATTTACTATAGCATCTATTCCACCATCATTTGATTTCTGTTTGTTTAATAACTGCCTTTATAGCTGAGTGATTTTAATGTTTATTTATTTCTATTAGTATATCACAAAAAAATACGAATTTTGAAATTCTATCTTACGAAAAAAACTCAAAACAAAAACGATCTATTAGAAATTTCTTAATAAATCGTTCATTTGCATATTTTTTATTTATTTTTATTCACTTCTAAGAGCTTCTACTGGATGTTTTGAGCTGGCTATTTTAGCTGGAATTAATCCTGCTATTAAAGTTAGTATAACGCTTATTATAATAAGTGCTATTCCTCCTGTTGTTGGTAGCTTTGATATATTATTTACATCTAGTGCTTTATGGATAATTATATTTATTGGAATATTTAATATTATAGTTAATCCGACTCCAAAAAACCCTGCTATAAGGCCTTCTATCATTGTTTCTGCTCTAAAAACTCTAGATATATCTTTTTTAGATGCTCCTATTGCTCTTAGGATTCCTATTTCTTTTATTCTTTCAAGTACTGATATATAAGTAATAATTGCAATCATAATACTAGATACTATTAAAGAAACTGCTACAAACGCTATTAATATATATGTTATTACATTAACAGCAGTAGTTACAGACGAAAGTAGTACTCCAATATAATCAGTATAGGTTATAATATTTTCTTCTTTTTTATTATTTTCTTGTAATTTATTATAATCCTTAATTATTTCTTCTATTTTTTCTTTAGATTCAAAACTATTTGGATAAATATTGATATTAGACGGCTCTGATAAATCAGCAATACCTAAAGTCTTTAAATTTTGTTCATATGAATTTATAAAACCATCAAACTTCGTACCTGTAAATACATTTATTTTTGGATTTGCAAGTTGTTTTTTTGTAATTTCTTTTGAATTTATATTATTAATTACATGTTCTATTAAATCGTGTGTATAACCTAGATAACCACTTGTTGCCTCTATAGCATCATCACTAACTTTTACTACTCCAACTATAGTTAGTTCTAAACCTTGATTAATTAAAGTTTTCATATAATTAGTATTAGTGCTTTTATCTACCCATCGCCCTTTTTCTTTTGTGTAAAAGTCTGTATTAAAAACTAAACTGTACTTTTTATTAATTAAACTTTCATAAGTATAATTTTTACTTTCGAAATTAGCATTCTTATTTAAAACTTCTTTTATTTCTTCTCTATTTTCAATATCTAAAGAGTACATCAATGATATTGGAACAGAGTTATTCTTATCTACTATAAGGACTACTTCATTAAAGTTTTCTGGAAGTTTTCCATGTAAAATATCATACTGGCCTTCTAATAATTTTTTATCACCAATTAATTCTACAAAAGCGTTTTGAGATTGCCCAGGATAATTTATTGTTACTCCTGTTTGATTCATGTATTCCTTATCTAAATCATCTAAAGGATTTAGATTTAGCGAATTAGGATTTACTTTTATAATTCCTTCTTTTGTATTTTGATTATAAACATGTAAATCGATATTATATTTATACTGAATATCAGTAGTGAAATCATTTATGTCACCACCATTAGAATCTAAATACTTTTTAAATTCTTTTAAATTGTTTTTTATTTTAGATGATTCTAATTGAAGATAAGGATTAATAGAAATATCATCTCTAGTACAAATTTTATTTTTAGGACAACTTGTTTTATCAGGATGTTCAAATTTTTGCATCATAGAAAAATAGTCGATAGTATTAGATTCTATCTGTATTGGATAGGATGATAATGTTTCTTTTTCCATTCTTTCAATATAATCATTCACACCACTGGATAAAGATAATATTAGCGCTATACCAATTATACCAATAGAACCTGCAAAAGCAGTTAAAAAAGTTCTGCCTTTTTTTGTTAATAAGTTGTTAAATGATAGTGATAATGCTGTAATAATACTCATCGAAGTTTTCTTAGATTTTCTTTTAGTTGTCTCTTTTGATTCAGTAGTATTAATTTTGCCATCATATTTATTGGAATCATCAATTATTTTTCCATCTTTTAATTTTATAATCCTATTAGAATATTTTTTTGCTATTTCGGCATTATGCGTAACCATAATAACAAGTTTTTTATCAGCAATTTTTGTTAATATCTCCATAACCTGCACGCTTGTTTCAGAATCAAGTGCGCCAGTTGGTTCATCAGCAAGTAATATATCTGGATCATTTACTAATGCTCTTGCTATTGCAACTCTTTGCATCTGTCCACCAGATAATTGATTAGGTCTTTTGTTTTGGTGATCTTTTAAACCAACATCTGATAATGCTTTTAAAGCTCTTCTTTTTCTTTCTTTTTTAGATATACCCGATAAAGTTAATGCTAGTTCAACATTAGCGAGAATCGGTTGATGATGGATTAAATTATAGCTTTGAAAAACAAAACCGATTCTATGATTTCTATATGTATCCCATGCTTTATCATCGAATTTTTTAGTACTTATTTCATTAATTACTAGATCACCAGATGAGTAATTATCCAATCCACCAATTATATTTAAAAGAGTTGTTTTTCCAGATCCTGAAGGCCCTAATATAGCAGCAAATTCATTTTCTCTAAAATTAACACTAACCTCATCTAGAGCTTTTTGATTAAAACCTACTGTCTTATATATTTTTGATATTTTTTTTATTTCTAACATATTTTCCTCCCCAAGTAACAATTATACTATATTAACATAAAATTATTAAAAAAGTATTCCATTTCTGAAATACTATTTAAATCTAAATAAATGTTTTAATTTCCCTACTGTAAATACTATAAAGTCAGACTTTTTAATTGCAATATTTTTAAATCCAGCTTTACCACCTACAGTTAAAGATGATATTAAAGCACCGATTATAACAGAAATAATTGGTAAAGAAATGTTGGTCTTAGCTGCTATATTAATTGTTAACACTGCTCCTAATCCTCCACTTAATATTCCAAAAATATCTCCAAAAACATCCATACATAAATTAGCTGTTTTTGCATTATTTTTAAGTAATGAAATCGCTTCTTTAGCGCCTTTTATTTTTTTGGAATTCATAGCATGAAACGAAGATTCTTTACTAGTTAAAACACTAGTTCCAATCATATCAAATATAATTCCTAATGATATTACTAATATTAATAATATTAACGTTAATATTATATTAGCATTATAAGTAATGACATTTGCTATCCCACTAAAAAATATTGATAAAATAAAAGTCAATAAAAAAACTTTATAAATCCAGTTATTATTTTTCAAATTAAATAACCTCCTATAAAGTATTTTTGAAAAAAACTATGGTTTATCATAAATTAATTTTACGGCTTTGGTCGAGTTGAGTTTCTCTTGTTTTTCTCCATTATTAGTTACCTTCAGGCGATTTCTCTTTAAAAAAACAAACTAATAGTTACCTAATTAGTTACTCGATTGCCACATAGTCCGCACTACAATCTTTATAATAAATACACGCTAGAGATTTTCTCTGACACAACTAACCTATTCTTATTCGCTTTTGCAATTATAATTTCATAATTTTTATTCATTATCATAGATAATCCAATTAATCCCAAATAATCACTCACGACATGAAGTTAAAATATTTTATTGACGCAGCAATAGGGCCGGACTGTATGCCTTTACAATCTTCCCTAAAACTTTAAATTATACACCCACCCTAACTTGGGCAGATAAAGCAAGTATATAAAGTGTCTATTGTTTCAATTAATGGATTTTTAGCCCCATCTTCAAATAGTGTTTGTGACTAGCATAATGCACCACAGCTAAATTATAGCAAAACTTGATGTTTTTGTCTAGCAAAAAAATCAATCTCACGTTTATAATATATGACCTTAATTTTATAATATTACCAGTAAATTATGTGGTTGAAAGCAATCATTCATTATGATATAATTTACTTGTCCAATTTTATAGGGGTATGGTTCAATGGTAGAATAACGGTCTCCAAAACCGCTGATGGGGGTTCGATTCCCTCTACCCCTGCCATAAGTAATTAAAAGTTTAGCAATGTCTCGCTAAACTTTTTATATTGATCGTGATAAAATAAAGATGTTATTCGCTATTTATGTCCTTTATATATTTCAATAAAATATATAAAATGATTATGTAAGAAGTTTAATTTTAATTTAATATCTAAAAATCTACTAACGATAGGAAGTATACTTTATGACAGAAAAAACCAAACAAAAAAACATATACAAATATAACATCATGCATTTTATCTAAACAGTCAAACAGCACTATTGAGAAAATCTTTTCTATAAAAGAAAAAGATTTAATTCAATCAAAAAGTAGTTTTATTAACACCTATTCTTTAGATAAAAATATGGTATGCGAATAAAAGCTGTGGTTAATTATTTCTTTTCTTTATAAAATGAATCGGGGTATACTCGAGTTAATTCATTAATACTAATATGATTATCATTTAATGCTTCTTTCAATGTCATTTTTAGATTTGTCGTTATAAATTCTATAAATACCTTATCACTTATAATACAAGAAAAATAATATCTATATTCTTCATCTTCATATATTAGTTCTAAGTCATCAACACAACTTTCT
>JAQUDY010000026.1:5196-10121 GCA_028685445.1 Bacilli bacterium | reverse complement strand
TACTTTAACAAACGAAGAACTTACTACAACAAAACCAGAAAAAACTTTATTAGTAAAACAAAGTAAAAGTGGTGGAAGAAATAATCAAGGAAGAACCACTGTATGGCATGTTGGTGGAGGAGCTAAAAGACAATATCGTGTTATTGATTTCAAAAGAAATAAACCTGACGTTACTGCAAAAGTAGCTTCTATAGAATATGATCCAAACAGAAGTGCAAATATTGCTTTACTTCACTACTTAGATGGAGAAAAAAGATATATTTTAGCTCCGAAAGGGTTAAAAGTTGGAATGATTATTGTATCAGGAGAATCTTGTGATATTAAATTAGGAAATGCTATGAAATTACAAAATATTCCAGTTGGAACAGTAGTTCATAATATTGAATTAAAACCTGGTAAAGGTGGAGAAATAGCTAGAAGCGCTGGAACAAGTGCACAAATATTAGCGCGTGAAGATAGATATGTGGTTTTACGACTACAATCTGGAGAAACACGAAAAGTATTAGGTACTTGCATGGCAACAATAGGCGAAGTTGGTAACGAAGAACATGAATTAGTAAGAATTGGTAAAGCTGGACGAAACCGTCATAAAGGAATTAGACCAACAGTTCGTGGTTCAGCAATGAATCCTAATGATCACCCACATGGTGGTGGTGAGGGTAAAACTGGAATTGGAATGAAAGCGCCAGTTACACCTTGGGGAAAACCAACTTTAGGTTTAAAAACACGTAAAAGTAAGAAAGCGTCTGACAAATTAATTGTTAGCCGTAAGAAAAAGAAATAGGAGGATTAAAAGATGGCAAGAAGTTTAAAAAAGGGTCCTTATGTGCAAGAATCCTTAATGAAAAAAATAAAAGCTTTAAATGAAAATGGAAAAAAAGAAGTTGTTAAGACTTGGTCTCGTCGTTCTACGATCTTCCCAGACTTTATAGGTCATACAATTGCCGTTCATAATGGACGTGAATTTATTCCAGTTTATGTAACTGAAGATATGGTTGGTCATAAATTAGGTGAATTTGCATTAACACGCAAGTTTACAGGCCACTCAGGAAATAAGTAGGAGGGAAAAATGGAAGCAATAGCAACACATAAAACAGCTATGGTAGCGCCTCGTAAAGCGAGAATGACACTTGATTTAATCAGAGGTAAAGATATAAATGTAGCTACAGCTATTTTGAAAAACACAAATACAACATCTAGTCGTCTTATAATAAAAGTTTTAAATTCAGCAGTAGCAAATGCTACTAATAATTTAGGAATGAAAAAAGAAGACTTAGTAATCTCAGAATGCTTTATTAATCCCGGACCAGTACTTAAAAGAATAAAATTTGGTTCAAGAACTAAAGTTGACAGAAGAGATAAAAGAACTAGTCATATAACTATTAAAGTTAATGATGGAAAAGTAGAGGAGGCTTAAGTTACATGGGACAAAAAGTAAATCCTACTGGGTTAAGACTTGGTATTAATAAAGATTGGCAAAGTAAATGGTATTCTAAAAAAGATTACGCTAAACTTCTTAATAACGATATTAAGATAAGAGAATTTATTTTTAGTAACTTAAAAGATGCCGGCGTTAGTGAAGTACTAATTGAAAGAAAAAAAGAACGTTGTAATATAAGTATTTATACTGCTAAACCAGGAATTATCATTGGACAAGGTGGTAAAGATATAGAAAAACTAAGAAATAGAATTAAAAAAATCATTAATGAAGATGTATATATAACAATAATAGAAGTAAAACAACCTAATTTAAATGCCCAACTAGTAGCAGATCAAATTGCTAAACAAATTGAAAACAGAGGAAATTTCCGTAATGTTCAAAAAAGAGCTATTAAAGAAACTTTAAAAGCTGGAGCAAAAGGAATAAAAACTCTTGTATCTGGTCGTTTAGGTGGCGTAGAAATGGCTCGTTCTGAAGGTTATACAGAAGGAACAGTTCCGCTACACACTCTAAGAGCAGATATAGATTATGCTACAAGTGAAGCAAATACAACTTACGGTATTATCGGGGTTAAAGTTTGGATTTATAAGGGTGAAATACTTCCTGATAAAAAAGACGTAAAGGGAGGTGCTTCAGATGTTAATGCCAAAAAGAACTAAATATCGTAAGCCACATTTAATTAGTTATGAAGGAAAAGCTAAAGGAAATTTAAAATTAGAATTTGGAGATTTCGGCCTTCAAGCTAAAACAAGTGGTTATGTAACTGCAAGACAAATTGAAGCGGCTCGTATTGCAATGACTCGTTACATGAAAAGAGGAGGAAAAGTTTGGATCAATATTTTTCCTCATCTTGCAAGAACTAAAAAACCTTTAGAAACTCGTATGGGTAAAGGAAAAGGTGGAATAGAAGATTGGGTTGCAGTAGTAAAAACTGGTAAGATTATGTTTGAAATTAATGGTGTAAGCGAAGAAGTTGCTCGTGAAGCATTAAGGCTTGCAGCTCATAAATTAAGCGTAAAAACAAAGTTTATATCAAGAGAAGAAAGTGGTGTAAATAGTGAAAGCTAGTGAAATAAGAAAAATGACCACAGATGAAATACATACAAAAATTAAAGAACTTAAAGCCGAGTTATTTGATATGCGTATGAAAATGGCAACTGGAAATTTAGAGAAAACACATGAAATCGATAAAAAAAGAAAAACAGTTGCAAGACTTAAAACTGTATTAAATGAAAAAGATGGGAGTGATAATTAATGGAAAAGACTAAAAAAACATACTTAAGTGGAACTGTAGTAAGTAGTAGTAACGATAAAACTATTACTGTTTTAGTTGAAACTTATCGAAACCATCCATTATACAAAAAAAGAGTAAAATATTCGAAAAGATATGCTGCTCATGATGAAGAAAATATTGCTAAAGTTGGAGACACAGTTAAATTAGTTCAAACTAGACCATTATCTAAAACAAAAAGATATGAATTAGTTGAAGTAACTAAAAAAGCTGTTGTCTTATAGGAGGTATTTCTATGGTATTAGAACAATCAAGATTAAAAGTTGCTGATAACACTGGAGCTCGTGAACTTATGGTAATAAGAGTTCTAGGTGGTAGCAAAGTTAAATATGGAAATATTGGCGATGTCGTAGTAGGAACAGTTAAAAAAGCTATTCCTAACTCTGGCGTAAAAAAAGGAAAAGTAGTAAGAGCAGTTATTGTTAGAACTAAACATGGAGTTAGACGTGAAGATGGAAGTTATATAAAGTTTGATGATAATGCGTGCGTACTAATAAAAGAAGATAAGGGTCCGGTTGGAACTCGTATACTAGGGCCAGTTGCTCGTGAGATACGTGATCATGGTTATAATAAGATCATTTCACTAGCGCCTGAGGTTTTATAGGAGGATATATGAAAGTAAAAGTTGGCGATAAAGTAAAAATTCTTGCTGGAAAAGATAAAGGCAAAGAAGGCGTTGTTACTGTAACTTTAAAAAAAGAAGACCGAGTAGTGGTTCAAGGTATTAACATAGTAAAAAAACATATGAAACCTGGACGAACTAATGAAACAGGTGGTATTCTTGAAACAGAAAACCCTATTCATGTATCTAATGTAAAAGTGCTTGAATCTGGAAAAAAAGAAACAAAAAAATCTACTAAAGAAAAGAAAGAAAAAGTAGGTGATACAAATGAATAGTTTTAAAGAAACTTATCAAAAAACAATTGTACCAAAATTAACGGAACAGTTTAAATACTCTTCAATTATGGAAGTTCCTAAATTAGATAAGATTGTAATTAATATGGGTGTAGGGGAAGGATCTCAAGATTCTAAATATATAGATGCTGCGGTGAAAGATTTAGAGACTATAACTGGTCAAAAACCAATTATTACTACAGCTCGTAAATCAATAGCTGGATTTAAATTAAGAGAAGGTCATCCAATTGGAGCAAAAGTTACTTTAAGAGGAAAAAATATGTATGTCTTTTTAGAAAAATTAGTTAAAGTATCACTTCCAAGAGTTAGAGATTTTAGAGGAATTAATCCAAAATCATTTGATGGATTTGGAAATTATACTTTAGGAATAAAAGAACAATTAATTTTTCCTGAAATAGAATTTGATAATGTTATAAAAATAAGAGGTATGGATATAGTTTTTGTTACAACTGCGAAAACTAATGAAGAAGCTTTTGCTTTATTAAGCGGCTTTGGACTTCCATTTAGAAAGTAGGCGAGTAAAATGGCAAAGAAAAGTTTAGTTGTTAAACAACAAAGAAAACCTAAATATAAAGTAAGAGCTTACACTCGTTGTAATCGTTGTGGAAGACCTCATGGAGTATTACGTAAATTTGGGTTATGCCGTATTTGCTTTAGAGAATTAGCAAATAATGGACAAATTCCAGGCGTGAAAAAATCAAGTTGGTAGAAAGGAAGCTAAAAATATGACTGATACAATAGCAGATATGCTTACGAGAATTCGTAATGCAAATCAAATGAAATATGAAAATGTTACAGTAATAGGAACAAAAATGACTTTAGAAATAGCAAGAATTCTTAAAGAAGAAGGATATATTGTTGATTTTTCTGAAGAAAAAGGTTCTCAAGGTAATAAATTATCTTTAACTTTAAAGTATGGAGATAATAAAAAAGAAAGAGTAATTACAGGACTAAAGAGAATTAGTAAACCTGGATTACGTGTTTATGTTAAACATGATGAGCTTCCTACTGTTTTAAATGGTTTAGGAATTGCAATTATTTCTACTTCTAAAGGAATTATGACAAACAAATCAGCTAAAGAAAATAAACTGGGAGGAGAAGTACTTGCCTATATTTGGTAAGGAAAATAAGTTATGAGTCGAATAGGAAATAGAAAATTAACAATCCCAGCTGGTGTTACAGTTAATTTAGAAGATCAAACTTTAATAGTAAAGGGTCCTAAAGGAGAATTAAAAGAAACGTTTGATAAATTAATAAAAATAGATATCAACGAATCTG
>JAQUDY010000026.1:0-5186 GCA_028685445.1 Bacilli bacterium | reverse complement strand
GAATCTGAGATTACTTGCTCTAGAATTAATGAATCAAAATATGCAAAAAGCATTCATGGGACTACAAATTCTTTAATTAATAATATGTTATTAGGAGTAAGTGAAGGATTTAAAAAAGAATTAGAAACAGTTGGTGTTGGTTATCGTTTTGCTGTAAGTGGACAAAAGATAACAGTAAATGCAGGTTATTCAAACCCAGTTATAGTAGATGCACCAAATGATTTAAAAGTTGAAAGTCCTTCAAATACAGAGCTAGTAATTGAAGGAATCGATAAACAAAAAGTAACTGAATTTGCGGCTAATATTCGTAAGATAAGAAGACCAGAACCATATAAAGGTAAAGGTATTCGTTATAAAGGTGAATATGTTAGACGTAAAGAAGGTAAGAAAGCTGCTAAATAGGAGGATCAAAGATTATGATAAAAAAAGTATCTACAAATGCAATGCGCAAAAAAAGACATGGAAGAATCCGTAATAATATTTCAGGAACAGCTGAAATACCTAGATTAAACGTCTTTAGATCAAATAAAGAAATATTTGCTCAAATTATAAATGATGATACAGGAACAACTTTAGTTAGCGCTTCAAGTGTAGGATTAAAAATAAAAAATGGTGGTAACACAGAAGGAGCAGCACTAGTAGGAGCTGATCTTGCAAAAAAAGCCACAAAGTTAAAAATCAAAAAAATAGTGTTTGATCGTGGCGGATATTTATATCATGGACGTGTAGCTGCTCTAGCTGATGCAGCTCGTGAAAATGGATTAGAATTTTAGTAGGAGGAAATATGGAAAATAAAGATCAAGTAAATAAAAAACCATTTAATAAAAGTGGTAAAAAAGAATTTAAGAAAAAATTTGAACCTAAAAAGAAACTTTTAGAAGAAAAAGTAATTTCCATTTCTCGTGTTACTAAGGTTACTAAAGGTGGACGTAGTTTCAGATTTTCTGCAACAATGGTAGTAGGAGATGGAAAAGGACTAGTTGGTATTGGAACTGGTAAAGCAAATGAAGTACCAGAAGCAATTAAAAAAGGAATCCAAGCTGCTAATAAAAATTTAATAAAAATTCCATTAGTAGATGGACGAACTATTCCTCATGAAGCAACTAGTGTAGTTGGAAGAGCTAAAGTAATGATTAAACCAGCTAAAGAAGGTACAGGAGTAATCGCAGGTGGAGCAGTAAGATCTGTAGTAGAACTTGCTGGAATTAAAGATATTGTTTCAAAATCACTTGGATCTAATACACAAGGAAATGTTGCTAAAGCTACTTTGAAAGCACTAAAATCACAAAGAACAGCAGAACATATTGCTGAATTACGCGGAAAAACTAAGGAGGAGTTATAATATGAAATTACATAAACTTAACTCTATGCCTGAGGCAAAAGCAAATAAAAGAGTTGGGCGTGGTCCAGGTTCAGGAACAGGAAAAACATCTGGACGTGGAGAAAAAGGTCAAAAGTCAAGAAGTGGAGTGAGCATTCCAGCTTGGTTCCAAGGTGGACAAAGTGCTTTATTCCGTCGTTTACCAAAAAGAGGTTTTAATAACGCACGTTTTAGAACAGAATATGCAATCATTAATTTAAATGATTTAAACAATTTTAATGACGGAGATATAATTACCCCAGAATTATTAAAAGAAAAAGGAATCATCAAAAAAGAACTAGCTGGTATCAAAGTTTTGGGTACTGGAGAATTAACTAAAAAGTTAACGATTAAAGCCCATAGATTTTCATCTAAGGCAGTAACAAAAATTGAAGGTGCTGGCGGAACTGCTGAGGTGATTTAGATGTTTTCCAATCTAAAAGGACTGTTTAGTCCTACAAATAAAGACTTACGTAAAAGAATGCTTTTTACTCTTGCTTGCTTAGCAATATTTGCACTAGGAACAAATATTATTGTTCCAGGAGCAAAAAGTATCACTCAAAATTTAGGGTTTTTAGAACTTCTTAATTTAATGAGTGGTGGAGGTCTTAAAACATTCTCAATATTTGCATTAGGAGTAATGCCATATATCTCAGCTTCTATTATTACTCAATTATTTCAAATGGATATAATACCTTACTTTAAAGAATTAAAAGAACAAGGAGCTACAGGTAGACAAAAAATCAATAAAATTAATCGTTATTTAGGAATACTTTTTGCAATAGTTCAAGGTTATGTCTTCTCTTATGCTTTTCTAGCTAATGCTGGTAGTATAATTATTATTAAAACAACTTTAATTTTAACCGCTGGTACAGCGTTTCTATTATGGCTAGGTGATGAAATAACTAAAAAAGGAATAGGCAATGGATTATCATTAATAATAATGGCAGGTATAGTTAATACTTTACCAAACACCTTTATAACTGCTTATAGAGAATTAATTTTAGAAAGCTCTGTTAGCACATGGACAGGAATTATATTATTTAGTGGTTTTATATTAATTTATTTGTTAATTGTAATTGGAATAATATATATTCAAGGTGCAGAAAGAAAAATATCTATTCAGTATTCAAATAGAACATCTGGGGCTTACGGTGGAGATAAATCTTTTATCCCAATAAAACTAAACTCTGCAGGTGTTATTCCAGTGATCTTTGCATCAGCTTTAATTGGTGTTCCTTCTTTAGTAGGTCAAGTTATAAATAATGAGGCATTTAATGTTTTTGTTCAAAAATACATAGCATATACCAGTTATCCTGGTTTACTATTATATATGTTTTTAATCTTTGTATTTGGATATTTCTATACATTGTTACAATTAAATCCTGATGAAATGGCAGAAAATTTAGATAAAAGTAGAGGATATATCCCAGGAATTACCCCTGGAGATAAAACAAGCGCACATTTAAAATATGTAATTACAAGATTAACAGTAGTGGGTACATTATTTTTAATGGTTTTATCTGCTATGCCAGTTGTGTTTTCTAATCTTACTAACTTATCAAGTACAGCCGCTTTAGGAGGTACAGGTTTATTAATTGTAGTTGGTGTTGCACTGGAGACATATAAACAATTAGAAAGTAGTCTTGTTTCAAGAAGCTATACTGGAAGAAGACGAAGTAGGATAAAAAGATAATGAAAAATATAATTTTTATAGCACCTCCATCTTCGGGAAAAGGAACTCAAAGTAATTTATTAGTTAAAAAATATAATTATAAACATATTTCAATAGGAAACATGTTAAAACAAGAAGCATCAAAAAAAAGCAAGTTAGGTTTAGAAATTGCTAAAATTATGGAATCAGGAACTTTTGTTCCTGATGAAATTGTAAAC
The DNA here is from genome assembly GCA_028685445.1 of Bacilli bacterium. Taxonomy (GTDB): domain Bacteria; phylum Bacillota_I; class Bacilli_A; order RF39; family UBA660; genus DUUS01. The sequence continues at coordinate 1,933 of JAQUDY010000026.1, read as the reverse complement.
GATTTAATGCAAAAAGAATTAAAAAAAATCGATAAACCATTTATCTTAGATGGTTATCCTAGAAATTTAACTCAAGGAAAATTATTAGAAAAAGAATTTACTAACTTAAATATTTCTTCTTATATTGCAATATATTTAAATATAAGTGAAGAAGAAGCTTTAAAAAGAGTTGCAGGGAGAATAAATTGTCCAAAGTGCAACAGAAGCTATAATGTTTTTACAAAAAGTTTAAAGCCTTTAAAAGAAGGAGTATGTGATGATTGTTTAACTTCATTAACAACTAGGTTTGATGACACAGAAGAGACTTTTAAAGTTCGTTATAAAAATTATTTAAAAAACACTATACCATTATTAAATTTTTATAAAAGAAAAGGAAATTTATTTATAATAGATAATCCAACAGAACCGGATTTAACATTTAAAGAAATTGAGAATGTGATTAAATGATATCAATTAAAACTAAAGAAGAAATAAATAAAATAAAAGAATCAGGAACTATTAATTATTTAACTCATGAACATTTAAAAAAATTAATAATACCTGGTATTACTACTAATTATTTGAATGAAGAAGCTGATAAATTTATAAGAAAACATGGAGGAATACCATCTTTCTTAAATTATCAAGGATTTCCTAAAAGTATATGTGTAAGTGTAAATGATGAAATAGTACATGGCATTCCTAGTGATAAGGTATTAAAAGAAGGAGATATAGTATCTATTGATATTGGAGTATTAAAAGATGGATATCATTCTGATTCAGCTAGAACACATGCAGTAGGAAAAATATCTAAAACAAATGAAAAGTTGATTTATCATACAGAAAAGATGTTATATAAAGGTTTATCAGAAATAAAAGATGGTGCATCACTTGGAAATATTGGTTTTAGAATTATAGAACACGCTAAAAAATATAAATATAGTGTTGTAAGAGAATTGGTAGGTCATGGGATAGGTAAGAATCTTCATGAAGATCCTGACGTTCCAAATTATGGAAAGTATAATACAGGAATAATCTTAAAAACAGGAATGGTCATTGCGGTTGAACCTATGATTAATTTAGGAAAAAGATACATTAAACAATTAGATAATGATGAGTGGACAATCTTTACAAAAGATAAAAAGAATAGTGCTCATTTTGAACACACCGTCGTTGTAACAGATGAAGGTTATGAAATATTAACAGGAGAGTGAAAAAGTGGCTAAAGAAACACCTATAACAGTCGATGGCAAAGTCATAGACGTAGTCAAAGATGTATATAAAGTGGAATTAGAAAATGGCTTTATAGTAACGGCTCACGTTTCTGGTAAAATACGAATTCATAGTATTCGTATCCTACCAGGCGATAAAGTTACTGTTGAATTTTCACCACAAGATTTAACACGTGGGCGAATAATATACAGAAAATAAATTTTAGGAGGAATAATTATGAAAGTTAGACCATCAGTCAAAAAAATTTGTGCTAAATGTCGTATAATTAGAAGAAAAGGTAAAATTATGGTTATTTGTGATAACCCTAAACATAAACAAAGACAAGGTTAGGAGGAAAAGATATGGCTCGTATTAAAAACGTTGAACTACCAAGAGAAAAGAGAATAGCAATAGGTCTTACTTATATTTATGGCATAGGACGTTCATTAGCTGAAGATATTTGTGCTAAAGCTAAAGTTGATCCAAATAAGAAAGTAGCAGACTTAACAGCAGATGAGGAATCATCACTTAGAAGTGAAGTAGATAATCATTTAACTGAAGGAGATTTACGTCGTGAAGTTCAAATGAATATTAAAACAAAAATGGAAATAAATTCGTACCAAGGAGGAAGACATAGAAAAGGTCTTCCAGTAAATGGTCAAAGAACAAGTCGCAATGCTCGTACTCGTAAAGGACGAGGTAAAGTAGTTGCAAATAAGAAAAAAACAGGTAAATAGGAGGT